>JAVRPG010000259.1:0-3466 GCA_032162325.1 Mycobacterium sp.
TGGTCGAGGCCTACGCCAAGGAACAGGGCATGTGGCACGACCCCAAGCGGGAGCCGAAGTTCTCGGAATACATCGAACTGGACCTGTCCGATGTCGTCGCGTCGATCGCCGGGCCGAAGCGTCCGCAGGACCGCATCGCGCTGACCGACGCAAAGTCGGCCTTCCGCAAGGACATTCACAACTACGTAGAAAACTCAGCGGAGAACCCCGTTCCGCACAGCAAGCTCGACGAGGCGGTCGAAGAGAGCTTCCCGGCCAGCGACCCCGCGGTGCTGTCGTTCGCCGACAACGACGCCGTGGTGCCATCGGCGGCCGTCGGTTCGAACGGCCGCCCCAGCAATCCGGTGGATGTCAAGTGCGAGGGCCGCGGCGAGTTCATCCTCGACCACGGTGCGGTGGTGATCGCGGCGATCACGTCGTGTACCAACACATCGAATCCCGAGGTGATGTTGGGCGCGGCGCTGCTTGCCAAGAAAGCCGTCGAAAAGGGTCTGACATCGAAGCCGTGGGTGAAGACCACGATGGCGCCCGGGTCGCAGGTCGTCACCGACTACTACGACAAGGCCGGCCTGTGGCCGTATTTGGAGAAGCTGGGCTTCTACCTGGTCGGCTATGGCTGCACCACATGCATCGGCAACTCCGGCCCGCTACCCGATGAGATCAGCAAGGCCGTCAACGATTGCGATCTGTCGGTCGCCGCGGTGCTGTCGGGCAACCGCAACTTCGAGGGCCGCATCAACCCCGACGTGAAGATGAACTACCTCGCGTCGCCGCCACTGGTCATCGCCTACGCGCTGGCAGGCACCATGGACTTCGACTTCGAGACGGAGCCGTTGGGCACAGACACCGACGGCAAGGACGTCTTCCTGAAAGACATCTGGCCGTCGCAGAAGGACATCAACGACACCATCGCCTCCGCGATCAACACGGAGATGTTCGTCACGAACTACGCCGACGTGTTCAAGGGCGACGAGCGGTGGCGCAACCTGCCGACGCCCAGCGGCAACACCTTCGAGTGGGACGGAAACTCGACGTACGTGCGCAAGCCCCCGTACTTCGATGGGATGCCAGCCGAGCCGGAGCCGGTGACCGACATCACGGGCGCCAGAGTGCTGGCGCTGCTTGGTGATTCGGTGACCACCGACCACATCTCCCCCGCGGGCAGCATCAAGCCGGGCACCCCGGCCGCGCAGTACCTCGACGAGCACGGCGTGGACAAGAAGGACTACAACTCCTACGGCTCGCGGCGCGGCAACCACGAGGTGATGATCCGCGGCACGTTCGCCAACATCCGGTTGCGCAACCAGCTGCTCGACGACGTGTCCGGCGGCTACACCCGCGACTTCACCAACGGCGGCGAGCAGGCGTTCATTTTCGACGCCGCGCAAAACTATGCGGCGCAGAACATTCCGCTGGTCGTGTTGGGTGGCAAGGAGTACGGCTCCGGTTCGTCGCGCGACTGGGCGGCCAAGGGCACCAAACTGCTCGGTGTGCGTGCGGTCATCACCGAGTCGTTCGAGCGCATTCACCGCTCGAACCTGATCGGCATGGGCGTCATCCCTGTGCAGTTCCCCGAGGGCGAGTCCGCGGCGTCGCTGAAGCTGGACGGCACCGAGACGTTCGACATCACCGGCATCGAGGCGCTCAACGACGGCAAGACACCGAGGACCGTGCACGTCACCGCCACCAAGGAAAACGGGTCCAAGGTCGAATTCGACGCGGTGGTGCGCATCGACACCCCCGGGGAGGCCGACTACTACCGCAACGGCGGCATCCTGCAGTACGTGCTGCGCAACATGCTCAAGACGTAGCGGGTTGCCATGCCCAGGGTGACGGATGACCATTTGGCGGCACGCCGCCGCCAGATTCTCGACGGCGCCCGAAGGTGCTTCGCCGAGTATGGCTACGACAGGGCGACCGTGCGGCGGCTCGAGCAGACGATCGGGCTGTCGCGCGGTGCGATCTTCCACCATTTCCGCGACAAAGACACGTTGTTCTTCGAGCTGGCGCGCGAGGACGCCGAGCGGATGGCCGACGTCGCGTCGCGGGAGGGGTTGATCCAGGTGATGCGCGACATGCTGGCCGCACCCGACCAGTTCGACTGGCTGGCGACCCGGTTGGAGATCGCGCGCAAGCTGCGCAACGATCCGGCGTTTCACCGCGGCTGGTCGGAGCGCTCGGCGGAGCTGTCGGCGGCGACCACCGCGAGGCTGCGCAAGCAGAAGCAGGCCGGACGGCTGCGCGACGATGTGCCCAGCGCGGTGCTGCAGACCTACCTGGACCTGGTGCTCGACGGTCTGGTGGCGCGGCTGGCTTCGGGCGACGAGCCCGAAAAGCTCAGTGCCGTACTAGACCTCGTCGAGGCTTCGCTGCGACAGCAGCGGCCCTAGCGCCGACTGCGGTGGTTCGGGCCGCCGCGGCTGCGCATCGTCGTGCCCGATTCACGCAGCATACTGTGGACCGAGCCGTATGAGCGGCCCGTGGAAGCCACGAGTGTGCGGATGCTTGCGCCCCCCTCATAGGCGCTCCGCAACTCGTTCAGCACCTGGTCCCTGGACTTGTTCAATTTCTTCATCGGCACCTCCCCGCTTCTGATGCCCCGACGCATACCCAGCGTAAGAACCTGATACACCACCGTGGGCGGAATTGGTGAAATGTCTACGCTGCGCCGGCGAGCCGCGCATCAAGCCAGCTCGATCAGATCCCGATAGTCGTCGGACCAGAAATCCTCGGTGCCGTCGGGCAGCAGCACCACCCGCTGCGGGTCCAGTGCCTCGGCGGCGCCAGGATCGTGAGTCACCAGCACAACCGCGCCGACATAGCTACGCAACGCGTCGAGAACTTGTTCGCGGGAGGCGGGGTCGAGATTGTTGGTCGGTTCGTCGAGCAGCAGCACGTTCGCCGTGGACGCAACCAGGCCGGCCAGCGCCAGCCGCGTCTTCTCGCCGCCCGACAGCGTGCCCGCCGGCTGTTCGAGCTGCGGACCGCTGAACATGAACGCGCCCAATAGTCCTCGCAGCTCTTGGTCACCGGTGTCGGGGGCGGCGTGGCGGATGTTCTGCCACACCGTCGCGGTGTTGTCGAGCGTGTCGTGCTCCTGGGCGAAGTAGCCGAGCTTGAGGCCGTAGCCGGGCTCCAACCCTCCAGCGTCGGGTGTCTCCACGCCCGCCAGCAGCCGCAGCAGCGTGGTCTTGCCGGCACCGTTGAGGCCCAGCACGACGACGCGGGAACCCCGGTCGATGGCGAGATCGACGCCGGAGAACACCTCGAGCGACCCGTAGTTCTTGGTCAAGCCCTTGACCACCAACGGGGTACGGCCGCACGCGGCAGGCGTCGGGAACTTGATCCTGGCCACCTTGTCGGCCACCCGTTCCTCGTCGAGGGACGCCATCATCCGGTCCGCGCGGCGCAGCATGTTCTGCGCGGCAACGGCTTTGGTGGCCTTGGCACCCATCTTGGCGGCCTG
>JAVRPG010000260.1:0-7119 GCA_032162325.1 Mycobacterium sp.
TGCTACAGACCGAGCTGACCGGCGCGGGCATTCTGGAGCCCCTGCTATGCGCTGACGGCACCACCGACGTGCTGGTCACCGCGCCCGACGCGGTGTGGGTTGACGATGGAAACGGCTTGCGCCGCACCCCAATTCGGTTCGGCGACGATGCTGCGGTGCGCAGGCTGGCGCAACGACTGGCACTGTCGGCCGGACGGCGCCTCGACGAGGCGCAGCCGTGGGTCGACGGCCAGTTGACGGGCGTGGGCACAGGCCAGTTCAGTGTCCGGCTGCACGCGGTGCTGCCGCCGATCGCGGCGGGCGGCACCTGCCTCTCACTGCGCGTGCTGCGGCCGGCCACCCAGGATCTGGCGGCGCTGACGCGTTCGGGCACCATCGCGCCGCAAGCGGCCGCGCTGCTCGACGACATCATCGGCGCGCGGCTCGCCTTCCTCATATCCGGAGGCACGGGCGCAGGCAAGACAACGCTCTTGTCCGCGGTGTTGGGCGCCGTTGCCGCCGACGAACGCATCGTCTGCGTGGAGGACGCGGCGGAACTCGCGCCGTCGCATCCCCATCTGGTCAACCTCGTCGCGCGATGCGCCAACGTCGAAGGCATCGGCGAAGTGACCGTTCGCGATCTGGTGAGGCAGGCGCTGCGGATGCGGCCGGACCGGATCGTGGTCGGCGAGGTGCGCGGTGCCGAGGTCGTCGATCTGCTTGCCGCACTCAACACCGGCCATGACGGCGGGGCCGGCACGGTACACGCCAACAACCCCGCAGAGGTGCCTGCCCGCCTCGAGGCCCTTGCCGCGCTCGGCGGGCTCGACCGCGCGGCGCTGCACAGCCAACTCGCCGCCGCGGTGCAGGTGGTCTTGCACGTGAGCCGCAACCGAAACGGCGCGCGGCGACTGTGCGAGATCGGCGTGCTCCAGTCCGGCGATGACGGCTGTGTCCGGGTGACCACCGCATGGCACGTCGACACCGGGTTCGGCTGCGGTGAGGACCGTTTGACAACCTTGCTGCGCAATCGGGCCCGGTCATGACTGGCGCGGCGCTCGCGCTGGCGTTGGCGCTTGTGATGATCCCGGCAGGGTCCCGACGCAGGCTCGAAACACTCGGCCTTCTCGCGCACGCGCGCCGCCCATTCCCGGTGTTGCCGTGCGCCTCCGCAGTCGCTGCGGCGCTGGCGGTTGTTCTTCCGGTCAGCGTCGTCGCCGCCTGCTCGGTCGTCGGTGTCACGATGTGCGTGCGACGGAGGCGACAGGTTCGGGTAAGACGCCGCGCCGCCGAATCCGCAGCATTGCAAGGCGCATTGGACGTTCTCGTCGGCGAACTGCGCGTGGGTGCCCATCCAGTTGCCGCATTCAGTGTCGCTGCCACCGAGGTGGACGGTGCGGTGGCGGCATCACTTCGCGCAGTGGCCGCGCGGGCGCGGTTGGGAGCCGATGTGGCCGCGGGCCTGCACAGCGTGGCCCGCGGTTCGCCGCTGCCCGCGCACTGGGAGCGGCTCGCGGTGTGCTGGCAACTCGCCCAGGACCACGGCCTGGCGATCGCGACGCTGATGCAGACCGCGCAGCGTGACATCGTTGAGCGCGGCCGCTTCTCGGCCAAGGTCGACGCAGGGATGACCGGCGCGCGCACCACTGCTGGGGTGCTGGCCGGGTTGCCGCTACTTGGCGTCGGCCTCGGACAGTTGATCGGCGCAGAGCCAGTGAGCTTCCTGCTGTCGGGCGGGAAGGGTGGCTGGCTGTTGGTCATCGGCGTCGCGTTGGCCTGCGGCGGGCTGCTGTGGTCGGATCACATCACCGCGCAGGTGGTGACATGAGTTGGGCAGCTTTGCTTTTGGCCGCCGCGCTAGTGATCGGTGCGGATTCCCGGGCGCAGGTCCGGGCCGGACTGACGGCTGTTAAGCCGCGGCGTCCGTCCACACCGCCCGCTGCGTGCGACCCGCTGGCCGCGGCGTCGACCTTCGATGTGCTTGCGGCATGTCTGCGCGCCGGGATGGCGGTGTCGACCGCCGCATCGGCGACCGCGCCGTCTGCTCCCGCGGCACTGGCGCGGCTGCTTACCCGAGCCGCCGACCTGTTGGCGTTGGGTGCCGAACCGTCTACGGCGTGGACGAGTACGGGCGGCCCGGTGGGCAACCAGGCCGAAGCACTGTTGCGCCTGGCGCGGCGGTCGGCATCGTCGGGAACGGCGTTGGCGCAAGGAGTTGCGGAGCTGGCTGATCAATCACGTCACGAGGCGGCCGATGCGGCGAGCGCTGCCGCTGAGCGGGCCTCGGTGCTGATCGCCGGGCCGCTGGGCCTCTGCTACCTGCCCGCGTTTGTGTGCTTGGGCATCGTCCCCGTGGTTGCCGGGTTGGCCGGTGACGTATTGGGGTCAGGAATTCTGTGACGGCTGACAGGAGATGAGGGGAAGTCATGGTGGTAGGGAGCAGAATGCGCGCGCTGTGGGCACGGCTGACGTTGTTGGTGGTCGACGACGACGGCATGTCGACGGTCGAGTACGCGATCGGAACCATCGCCGCGGCGGCGTTCGGGGCCATCTTGTACACGGTGATCACCGGCGATTCCATCGTCAGCGCGTTGACCAACATCATCAACCGGGCGTTGAACACCAACGTCTAGCCGATGAGGCAGGCGGTGTCACCATCGAGGCGGCGTTTGCGATCGCTGCCCTGGTCGTTGTGCTCATCTTGTGCGCGTCAGGGCTCACCGCGGTGTCGATGCAGGTGCGTTGTGTCGACGCCGCGCGTGAGGCCGCCCGGCTCGCGGCGCGTGGCGATGACGGTTCGGCATCCGGTGCAGCGCAGGGCATTGCGCCCGATGGGGCGGCCGTGCGGCTGCGGCGCGATGGCGAGTTCGTCGTCGCCACGGTCACCGCGAAGTCGCCGCTATTGCCGGGCATCACCATCGCAGCGGAGGCGGTCGCCGCGGCCGAACCCGGTCCGGGCTGAGCGTGGCTCTGCCAGCCTGGTGGCCGTCGCGTTGATGGCGGTGTTACTGGCGATCACCATCGGCGGTGCGTACGTCGGGTCCGCGGTGATCGCCCGCCATCGGGCGCAGGCGGCGGCCGACCTGGCCGCGGTCGCCGCGGCGATGCGCCTCGCGGCGGGTACCGGCGCCGCCTGCTCGCAGGCATCGGCGTTGGCACGCGCCATGAGCGCGACTGTCGCTCAGTGCGCGGTCGAGGATCTCGATGTCGTCATCACCGTCGAGACACGCGTGCCGCTCGGAAGGATCGGCGGTGGTCCGGCGCGCGCCACCGCCAGGGCCGGTCCGGTCGACAGCAGTTAGGGTTTCGTCGCTTTACCCTTGCGGGGCTTAGTCTTTCGCGTTGATGCCTGGGCGTCGTCGATGTCTTCGAACCCGGCGGCGGCGATCTCCTGGTCGGTGGGAACCCGCAGCGTGGCCAACCCGGCGTAGATGTCCTCTTCGAGCTGAATGCGGTTGACGGTGACATGGACCGGCGTCCACCCACCGCCCTTGGCCTTCATGCGCAGCACGCCCGATGCCGTGCCGGTGCCGAATTCCGCTGCCATCTTTGCCATCTGGCCACGATCGGCGGAATGGACTGCGTGGTCTCCTGCCATGCTGGCGCGCCAGTCGAAGAACGGCGCCGGATCGTCCAGCCACTTCAACAGTGTCCAGTTCTTGAGATCGACCAGGCACCGATATGCGCCGGGTCGCGCCAGTCCGTCGAGAATCCGCTGCGCCAGGTAGTCATGGGGCACGGCCGGGTCCTCCCGCACGCTGCGCCAGTTCATCGCTCGGCAGATCAGTCGTTCGCTGCCGTCGTCCTGATCCTCCTGCAGCACACGAGAGACAAATCCGATGGTGATCGGCTCGCCGTTGAAATCCGATATGTCCCAGGTACTGCAGAACTTCGTGCCGGCCTCGGGTTTGATCGCCATGGACAGCACTTTGGCTTCGCTCGGATTGAGGTCGCGGCGCGGCAGGTCGTCGGCGAACGCCCTGCCGTTGGTTGGTGCCTTCTCGGGATCCCATCCGCTATTCCACAGCGACTCGGTGGTGTCGGTGGCGGTCCCGCTCGTCAGGTCCCAGATCAGCGGTCCGGGTATCGGGCGGTCGGGCGGATCGAGCTCCGGGGGACCGATCCAGACGTGCACGCCATGAATGCGCCCGTCAGACATCCGTACAACTTCGGTACGAATGACGCGGTCGTTCTTCGGCGTGATGCTGCTCAGGCCGACTCCGGCGCGCACGGTCTCGCCGATGGCCGACTGGATCGCCATCAGGTTGGGGTTCCGCCTCAAGAATGCGCTGATTGGAACCAGGTTCTTGGTTTGACGACCTTGTGCGACCACGGCGGGCTCGCTGCCCAGAGTCTCCACGAGCAGCCAGTCGTGGGTCATGGCGGCATTTTACAGTTGAGCAAATAGCCACCGCCCATCCGAAGTCGTCTACTGAATCCGTAGATCAACGCTGCTAGCCGGCGCCCGAGCGGATTCGGTAAAGCATCCCTAAGTTGCAGCTAACCCTCCGACGAGGTATTTTGCGTCTGCGCCCGACTTCCGGGATTGAGAACGGATCGCGTTGTCCGACCGTTTCGCCGCACCTGTCTGTGTGCTCGGCGTGGTCGATTTCAGCACCGCCTTGGCCGCAGATCCGTGGGGGCGACCGTCGAGGGGTCGGTCGCCCCGTGGGCGGATCACGGCGCGTTCGCCGCGAGCGCGCCGAGCACCAGACGCAGCACTCGCACCGCACCCTCTTTGTCGAGCGGATCATTGCCGCTGCCACACTTCGGCGATTGCACGCACGACGGGCAGCCAAGCGGGCATTCGCAGGCCTCGATGGCCGCCGCCGTCGCTGCCCACCACGTGTCGATCTGCCGGAAGCCGCGGTCGGCGAAGCCGGCCCCGCCCGGGTAGCCGTCATAGACGAAGATTGTCGGCAATCCCTGTACCGGACCCACCGCCGTCGACAATCCCCCGATATCGCCCCGATCGCAGCTGGCGACCAACGGCAGCAGGCCGATCGCCGCATGTTCAGCGGCATGTAGCGCTCCCGACACTCGTAGCAAATCGATTCCGTTGTGCTGCAACGCCTCCGGCGTGATCGTGCACATCACTGCGGTGGTATCCAGCGTTCGGGTCGGCATGTCGAGTTCGACGAAATCGATCACCTCACCGTCCATCCGGCGCCGCAGATAGCCGATCACCGTGTTGGTCACCGACACCGGTACGAGGCCAACGGTGACCGGCCCGTATGTCGTTCGCTCACCATGGCCGGTCACCACGATGTCGGTGAGCTCGCGCGCGAACGTCGTATACCCGGGGTCCTCCGCGTGCACAAACGCGACGCCGTCCTCGAAATCCAGCGAGTCGACGACATAACTCTCACCCTGATGTAAATACACCGCACCGGGGTGAATCGACGCCGGTGCCTGGCCCGCACCCGCGCTGCCCAGCAACCGGCCGGTGCCGTCCTCCAGGATCGCGATCTGGCCACCCGACGAGCCGCGAATGTCCACCGCCGGATGCGGATCGACACCTGGGGTGGGGAAGTAGCCGCTGGATCGTCTGCGCAGCAGCCCGTCGTCGACGAGCGTCTCCGCGACCGCCTCGGCGTTCCACATCCGCACCTCGGCGTCGGTCAACGGAAGTTCAGTCGCCGCGCAAAGCAGCTGCGGCCCAAGGACATACGGGTTGCCGGGATCAATCACCACGCGTTCGATCGGCTTGTCCAGCAGTGCAGCCGGGTGATGGACGAGGTAGGTGTCCAGCGGGTCGTCACGGGCAATCAGCACGATGAGCGCGCTCTGCCCGCGACGGCCCGAACGGCCCGCCTGCTGCCAGAACGACGTGACGGTGCCGGGAAAGCCGGCCAGCACCACCGCATCCAGTCCCGCGATGTCCACGCCCAACTCAAGCGCGTTGGTGGTGGCCAAGCCGCGCAATTCGCCGTCGGCCAGAGCGCGTTCCAGTGCCCGGCGGTCCTCGGACAGATAGCCCGCGCGGTAGGACGCCACCCGCTCGGCCAGGTCCGGAGCGATGTCTTCGAGCCGTGCCCGCGCACCAAGCGCGGTCAACTCGGCGCCGCGGCGCGAGCGCACGAAGGTCAGCGTTCGCGCGCCCTCGGCGATGAGGTCGGCCATCACACGCGCGGCCTCGGCGCCGGCCGAACGCCGCACCGGCGCGCCATTTTCACCGACGATGTCCTCGCGCAGCGCCGGCTCCCACAGCGCCACGGTGCGCGCGCCCTGTGGCGAGCCGTCCTCGGTCACCTCCGCCACCGTCTGCCCGATGAGCTCAGAGGCGGTCGCCGCGGGCTGCGACGTGGTCGCACTGGCGAAGATGACCGTCGGAGCCGAAGAGTAGCGGGCGCACAACCGCAGCAGGCGGCGTAGCACCATCGCCACGTTGGAGCCGAAAATCCCACGGTAGTAATGGCATTCGTCGACGACGATGAACTGCAGGTTGCGGAGGAACACCGCCCAGCGGGCGTGGTTGCGCAGCAGCGACAGGTGAATCATGTCGGGATTGGAGAAGATCCAGCGCGATCGCTCGCGCGCGAAACGCCGCACCTCGCCGGGGCTGTCGCCGTCGTACGAACTGGGTGCGACATTACCCAGCTCCGGCACGGCCTCGGTCAGCGCGATCGCGGCCCGCAGTTGGTCGTGGCCGAGTGCTTTGGTGGGCGACAAGTACAGCGCCCGCGCACGCGAATTAGCTTTCAGTGCCGTCAATATCGGCACTTGGTAGGCCAGCGACTTACCCGACGCGGTGCCGGTACTGAGCACCACATGCCTGCCGTCGTGCGCGAGATTGGCGGCGGCGAGTTGATGCGACCACATCGCCTCGATGCCGCGATCATGGAACGCCCGCACCACATCTGGATCCGCCCACTGCGGCCACCGTTGAGGTCGTCCCTGTCGGGGCGCCATATCCGCGACGTGGCGCAATGGGTGTTCATTGGGGTCCGTGCCTTCGAGCGCGCTGGCAAGCAGCTCGCGGCCGAAATCCGACCCCGAATTTGACACTGCATGCCCTCCTGAAGCCCTCGTATACGAATTGTTCACCACTGGATCGCGCCGACACTGTCGCAGCAGCCCTGAACATGATTGACTTACGGCGGTCGCAGCTTCTGTGTTCGTGTACTAACACTCGCAGGA
>JAVRPG010000261.1:0-16737 GCA_032162325.1 Mycobacterium sp.
GGACGCCGTGTCGGTAACTCTGTGAGGCAAAGCGATTGCGAAACACGGCGGTGGGGATTCCGGCCACTGTCGTGCGGAAGCGCTTGCCGCGCGCTCCTCGGCCCATCGTTTCCCGGCCCACGGCGCGGGCGTCGGCGAAGTCGAGATCCTCCACCGCAATCGTGCCGATACTGTGACGCTTGGTGTAGTGGAGGAGCCGGGTGATCGCATGCCGGACCTGGGCATCCCGACGGCTGGACGATCCCGTGAGCTCGACGTCGATGCGCTGTGGTCGGCCCGCCGGATTGCCATGCGCATCGAGGCGTCGCACGGCCAGGTGTCCGTCGTTGAGATCCACACCCACAACCGGCCCGCACGCCCAACTATTAACGGGCGGGTTCTGCGAGCAGGCAGTGTCGAAAGTCGTTGGCGGGCAGCCCCAGGCGGCGGTGAGGTAACGGCCGCCTCGGCCAGGCTTATGGCTGATGGTGTAGGACACCGACTTGCCGCCGGTGATCCTGGCCCGCCACTCGTCAACGCGATATGCGAACACCGCCCTACCAGACAGCACATAGCGGCCGTGCTTGGCGTTGGCCAGGTGCTCTAGCGGGCGCGGCAGTCGCAGGCTGACCTCTGCGTCCGGAGTCACAGTGATAGTCAGGTTGCCAAACGGTTCATCACCCGAGCCGATGGCCTCGATGCAATCGCGGGCGCAATCCCATTGCACCCGCCACTCGGGCAGGGTCAGGTTTGCCGCGTCGAGGCTATGTCGGGTCTTGGCCAGCCGTTTACCGCCGGCGGTGACGTGCACGCGTTTGTTATCCCAATCGGCGGAAACCCGGGCCAACATGGCCCGCAACTGCTGCAGGCGGCGGTGTTTCTGAAACCTCTCGGCCTGCGTGGCATAGCCTTTCGGCTGTTTCGCCTTCCTACGCGCCCGGCGTTGCTCCGCGGTGAGGGTGTCGTCGGTAGGTTGGGCGAGTCGCTTTTCGATGGTGGCGATCGCCGCCCGCAAGCCGATGATGTGGCGGTGCTGGGCGTCCCGGGCCAGCCGGTACTGGGCGTCGTTGGCGGCGATGATCGCATTGGCCCACCGCGCACTCGATTCCGCGGTCAACGCCAAATTACGGTTATTGAGCCGGTCCCGGCGCGCCTGCCGGTTGGCCGCCTCGTTCATCGCCGGATCCAGCGGCTCAGGCCGGGTGACGGCGGCTAGGTCTGCCCTCCGCAGCCTGCCCAAATGCTTGGCGACCAAGCCGAGCACGCGCTCGTCTTCTGGCGTGGTCTGCAACCGGGTGGTGATCGCCACCCCGCACGGGCCCGCCACCGGCTTCACTCCACGCCACTGCCGCAGTTTCTGCGCCGTCACGCCACGTCCTCCACCCAATCGTCCGGCCACCGAACCGGTCGCACCGATCCTCCCCGACAGGTATGACAACTACGGCTCATCCAAGAGCAGCCGACAAAGCCATAGCTTTCCCAATCCGCGGCCACGCTAATGTGAAGCGGTGGTCGAGGCGGCAGTGATGGGGGCCGGTGCGTGGGGGACGGCACTGGCCAAGGTCTTGGCGGACGCGGGCAGCAGTGTCGCGTTATGGGCCCGTCGCCAGGAGTTGGCCGATGAGATCAACGACACCCGCCGCAACACCGGGTATCTCGGCGATGTAGAGCTGCCGAAGTCGATCCGCGCCACCAGCGACCCGGCCGAAGCGCTGGCCGGCGCGTGCACGGTGCTGCTCGCGGTGCCGTCGCAGACGATGCGCGCCAACCTCGAGCACTGGACGGACACGATCGGCGACGACGTCACGCTCGTGAGCCTGGCCAAGGGCATCGAGCTGGACACGTTGATGCGGATGAGCCAGGTTGTGGTGCAGGTGACCGGCGCCGACCCGTCGCGGGTTGCGGTCGTCACCGGCCCGAACCTGGCCAGCGAGATCGCCGAGGAACAGCCGGCAGCCACGGTCGTCGCGTGCAGCGACTCCGGCAGGGCGGTGACCTTGCAGCGCGCGCTGTCGACCGGGTACCTGCGCCCGTATACCAATGCCGACGTCATCGGGGCGGAGGTCGGCGGTGCGTGCAAGAACGTCATCGCATTGGCGTGTGGGATGGCTGCCGGTGTCGGGCTGGGGGAGAACACCGCCGCGGCACTCATCACCCGTGGCCTGGCCGAGATCATGAGGCTCGGAATCGCGTTGGGCGCCAAACCCGCAACCATGGCAGGGCTCGCAGGCGTCGGTGATCTGGTGGCGACGTGCACGTCACCGCACTCGCGTAACCGCACATTCGGCGAACGGCTCGGCCGTGGCGGCACCATGGAATCGGTGCTGAGCGCCGCAGGCGGTCACATCGCCGAGGGCGTCACTACTTGTGAGTCGGTGCTGGCGCTTGCGTCGAGTTACGACGTCGAGATGCCGCTTACCGATGCCGTTCACCGCGTCTGCCACAAGGGATTATCGGTCGACGAGGCCGTCGCGCTGCTGCTGGGGCGCAGGACCAAGCCGGAGTAGACAGATGGACGGCAAGTACGGAGATTCCACTCGCAGCGTCAAAGCCGTTGGATCGGAAGCAGTTCCGGGCAGACCCGTGGCACAGCCACCCGTTCCGGCGTCGACGTATCACCTGTCGCCCGACGAAACGGAGCCCATGGACAGCTACGGGCGTAGCTCCAATCCGACGTGGCGCCAACTGGAATCGGCGCTGGCCGAACTCGAAGGTGCGGCGACGGCATTGACGTTCGGCTCCGGTATGGCAGCGATCACGTCGGCGCTCCGTGTGCTCGCCAATCCCGGCGCCAAGCTCGTGGTGCCCGCCGATGGTTACTACCAGGTGCGCCGGTATGCGAACGAATACCTTGCACCGCAAGGGGTTACGGTTGTCGAGGCCAACAGCGCCGACCTCTGCGCTGCCGCCTCCGACGCCGATGTGGTGCTGGCCGAAACTCCAGTCAACCCCGGCCTGGACGTCGTCGACCTGCACCATCTGGCGATGACCTGCCGCGGCCGCGGCGCCATTCTGATCGTCGACAACACCACCGCGACGCCGCTGGGCCAGCAGCCTCTGTCGCTTGGCGCCGACCTCGTGGTGGCCAGCGCCACCAAAGCGCTTTCTGGCCACAGCGATCTCGTCGCCGGTTACGTCGCAGGCAGTCAGCCGGAACTGATGGACGCGATCGAACGAGACCGGCTGCTTGCCGGGCCGATTCTCGGCGCGTTCGAGGCGTGGCTTGTGCTGCGCAGCCTCGGCAGCGCAGGCCTGCGGTTCGAACGGCAATGTCAGAACGCTCAGGCGCTCGCCGTGATGCTGCGCGCACATCCGGCCGTGAAATCTGTGCGCTATCCGGGTCTTCCCGACGATCCGTCGCACCAGATCGCCACCATGCAGATGAAGCGCTTCGGCGGCCTTGTCGCGGTGGAGCTGGCGGACGCCGCGGCGGTGCACGCGTTGGTGGAGCGCAGCGCGCTACTGATCGCGTCGACCAGCTTCGGCGGGATCCACACTTCGGTGGACCGTCGCGCCCGCTGGGGCGATCCGGTCAGCGACGGCTTCGCGCGCATCTCCTGCGGTATCGAGGACACCGACGACCTGATCGCCGATCTCGAGCACGCCCTTGGGTAAAACCCCAGGTCGGAACGCTAGATCATGCAGGTTGCTGCCTGGGCGGTAGCCTCTCTAGGTTGTGACTGCCCCTAATGCGCCCGGGCCCGCCGGTCGCGTCCGCGTCGCCGTCGTCTACGGCGGTCGCAGCTCCGAGCACGCGATTTCGTGTGTCTCCGCAGGCAGCATCCTGCGCAACCTCGACCCGGAGCGGTTCGAGGTGGTCGCGGTGGGCATCACACCCGGCGGATCGTGGATGCTGACCGACGGCCGTCATGAGACCCTGGCGATCACCGACGGTCGGCTGCCGGAGGTCACCGGTGAGTCCGGCACCGAGCTGGCGCTTCCCGCCGACCCGGTGCGCAGTGGTCAACTGCTGTCCATCGGTCAGGGCGGCGAGATGCTCGCCGCGGTCGACGTGGTGTTTCCCGTCCTGCACGGACCGTACGGCGAGGACGGAACCATTCAGGGGCTGCTCGAGCTTGCCGGGGTGCCATACGTCGGAGCGGGTGTGCTGGCCAGCGCGGCAGGCATGGACAAGGAGTTCACCAAGAAGCTGCTGGTTGCCGAGGGCCTGCCGATCGGCGACCACGTCGTGCTGCGACCGCGTCACGACACCGTCGACCTCGAGGATCGCGAACGGTTGGGGCTGCCGGTGTTCGTCAAACCCGCGCGCGGCGGCTCGTCCATCGGTGTCAGCCGGGTGACGGCATGGGATCAGCTGCCCGCGGCGATCGCCCTTGCCCGAAGGCACGACCCGAAGGTGATCGTCGAGGCGGCCGTCCCTGGTCGCGAATTAGAGTGCGGCGTCCTGGAATTCCCCGACGGCCGGGTGGAGGCCAGCACGGTCGGTGAGATCCGGGTCGCGGGGGTGCGAGGCCGAGAGGACGCGTTCTACGACTTCGAGACCAAGTACCTCGACGACGCGGCCGAGCTTGATGTGCCCGCCAAGATCGATGACGACGTCGCAGACGCGGTGCGGCAGTTGGCTATTCGGGCTTTCAACGCGATCGACGGCCAGGGCCTGGCCCGCGTCGACTTCTTTCTCACCGACGACGGGCCGGTGGTCAACGAGATCAACACCATGCCCGGCTTCACCACCATCTCGATGTATCCACGGATGTGGGCGGCCAGCGGCGTGGACTATCCGACGCTCTTGGCCACCATGGTCGAGACTGCGCTCAAGCGCGGCACCGGGCTGCGTTAGCGCACCGGGGCCGGGTCGATCCGCTTGGCAGGCAACGACTTTGCGATCACTTCGGAGATGGTTTGGATCGGTGTCGGCCCCGACCCCCGCGGCAATGTCAACGCGACATAGACCGGCCGGTCGACCGCGAACCATGTGCTGCGGCCTTGATCCGCAAGTTCGAACCACTGCACAGCGTCGACGACCTGGATGGGGGAGCCGACGACGAACTCGGTGGGCCGGTCCAGCCCACAGCGCAGGATGACGGGCTCGCGATCCGGCGTTGCCTGCCATGCCGCGGCACCGGCAGGCGCGGGATCGGCTGCGGCCGCCCGACGGTAATCACCCAATTGCTGCGGGAGCGCGTCGATGAGCGCACGGCATTCGGTGCCGTCGGCCTTCGGCGCGGGCACGGACGCGATGGCGACGGGTCGCTGTTCGGGCGGCGCTTGTCGCAGCGCGGCGAACACGAGGATGCCGATGATCGCCCCGGCCGCCACGACGATCGCGGCGATCATCAACGCGCGCGGGGGCCCGTCATGGGTCTCGGCATCCACGGCCCAAACTCTAGGGGCGCACTCCGTTGGCGATCGGGCAGGTCAGGGTGCGGGTGATGCCGGTGACCTGCTGCACGCTCGAAACGACGTTGGCCTGCAGGTCGGCAAGGCTGTCGGCGCCGATGCGCACCACGACGTCGTACGGGCCCGTGACGTACTCCGACGACAACACACCGGGGAGGGCGGCGAGCTGCTTGGCGACGACCTCGGCGCGGCCCACCTCGGTCTGGATCAGCATGAAGGCCTCGACCACCCGCTATCCCTCCGTCTGGCTGCATAGACTGCTACTCACTTCTCGAGCGTTGTTGTTCGCTTGGGAGGTAAGTTGTTTCGCTCACAGTTAACACCACCGGTTGGGGTGGTGACTTGTGTCGTGGTGGGACAGTGCTCCACCGTCCCGGCCCGGCAGGTCAGAATCTGTTTCACCTCGTGTTTGGGGGTGTAGCGGCTGATCTGTGGGTCGGTGGCCCGATCGCGGATGACGCGGGCCGCATTGATCTCCGTATCGAACACGGCCCCCCGCTGCGGGCAGCCCGCAGTCTGACAGTAAACGTTCTTCCCGCCGAATACCGAGGTGCCCGCACGGGTGTACTTGTTGTGAGGTGTAGGCCGGGTTGACCAATGTCACCGCAGAACCTCTGCGGCTTGGCACCGACGCCAACGCGTCGGCCAAGAATGAACGCTGCCAGGCCGCATACACCCGGCTGACGGTACGACCGAACTTGCTCTTGCCCCGCAACCTGGGCAGGTCCTCGGCCACAACATGCGCGGTGTATCAACCAGATCGTGAACCGCCTGATACACCGCATCTTTCGTCACCGCGCGGTCGCGGACACGTTGCGCTGACAACTTCTTGCGGCCCAGGTTGTGGCGCTCGATCCGGCGAGCCTTCGCGGCAGCAGCACGTGCCATGGCTGTGTCGCCGGCTGCAGCCCGGGTGAGGTGACGCTCCCGCACTGCGTGCAGTTTGTTGCGCGCCTTGCCGCGGGCGCAGTCACGCTCGGCGCGCGCCGCGATGCGCTGATACTGGCCGGCGCCGTAGCGACGCCCGCTGGTGTCGGTGAAGACCTCGCTCACACCGGCATCGATGCCCTCCACAGCAGCCAGTCTCTGATGCCGGGGCCCGCGCCACCTTCATGAGCGCACCGTAGCCCCCCACACCGACACACACCGCCAGCCTTGCCCATCACCAGCAGCACTGCGCAACACTGAACAAGAAAGCCGGCACGAGACAAGATCTCCTCGCCGCAGGCGCCAAACGTACCGCAGGTCCGGCCGGTGTCCAGGCAACGAAAGGGGGTACATGGCGATCGACGAGTCAGGCGACGAAAGCCTGGCGGGACTGGGCGAGTTCGCCGTGATCGACCGACTGGTGACGGGCCGCGATCAGCCGGACACGGTTGCGCTGGGACCCGGTGACGACGCCGCGGTGGTCGTCGCCGGTGACGGCAGGACGGTGGTGTCGACCGACATGCTGGTGGCCGGTCGGCACTTCCGGCTGGACTGGTCCACGCCGCATGACGTGGGCCGCAAGGCCATCGCGCAGAACGCTGCCGACATCGAGGCGATGGGTGCGCAGGCCACCGCGTTCGTCGTCGCATTCGGCGCGCCACCGGACACGGCCACCTCGCAGGCGCTGGAGTTGGCCGACGGCATGTGGCACGAGGCCCGGCTGCTCGGCGCCGGAATCGTCGGCGGTGATCTGGTCAGCGCCCCGCAATGGGTGATTTCGGTGACGGTGCTTGGCGACCTGGGCGGTCGCGATCCGGTGCGCCGCAGCGGTGCGCGGCCGGGAGACACGGTGGCGGTCGCGGGCGAGCTGGGCGGTTCTGCAGCCGGATATGCGTTGTGGCACAGCGATATTCGCGAATTCGAGGTGCTGCGTCGTCGGCACCTGGTGCCCGAACCGCCCTACGGGCAGGGCCGGGTCGCCGCCGATGCCGGAGCGACCGCGATGACGGACGTGTCCGACGGGTTGATCGCCGACCTCGGCCACATCGCCACGGCATCGAGTGTCGGCATCGACCTGTCGACCGCCGCGCTGTCCGCCGACCGGGATGCCGTTGCGGATGCGGCCGCGGCGGTCGGGGCCGACGCGTTGGCGTGGGTGCTCGGCGGCGGCGAGGACCACGCGCTGGTCGCAACGTTCCCCGCGTCGCCGCCTGCCGGTTGGCGCGCGATAGGCAGGGTGCTCGACGGCCCGCCCCGGGTTCTGGTGGACGGCGGCGAATGGGACGGAAATCCGGGTTGGCAGTCGTTCTGACCGACCGCGCCCGCTAGGTTGGGCTTTCGTGACCGCACGCCCCCTCAATGAACTCGTCGAAGACGGTTGGGCCCACGCACTGGAACCCGTCGGCCCACAGGTCGCTCAGATGGGCGAGTTTCTGCGGGCCGAACTCGCGGCGGGCCATGGGTATCTGCCTGCCGGCGTTAATGTGTTGCGCGCCTTCACGTTCCCGTTCGACCAAGTGCGGGTGCTCATTGTCGGGCAGGATCCCTATCCGACGCCGGGTCACGCGGTCGGCCTGAGCTTCTCGGTGGCGTCCGACGTGCGACCGCTGCCGCGGAGCCTGGACAACATCTTCACTGAGTACGGCAAGGATCTGGGTTACCCCGCGCCGGCCACCGGCGACCTGACGCCCTGGGCCGAGCGCGGTGTGATGCTGCTGAACAGGGTGCTCACCGTGCGGCCGGGCAATCCGGCGTCACACCGGGGCAAGGGCTGGGAAGCGGTGACAGAATGCGCGATCCGTGCGCTCGTGGCCAGGGAGCAGCCGCTGGTGGCGGTGTTGTGGGGCCGCGACGCCTCGACGTTGAAACCCATGCTCAAGGGCACCGACTGCATGTCGATCGAATCGCCGCATCCCTCGCCGCTGTCGGCGTCGCGCGGTTTCTTCGGCTCGCGGCCGTTCAGTCGCGCGAACGAGCTGCTGGAGAAGATGGGCGCCGACCCGATCGACTGGCGCCTGCCTGGCTGAGGTAAAGCGCGGGGCGATGCCTTGGCGGGCGTGCCGACGGAGCACGGTCAGCCGTGTTGGCGCTGGTAGGTGTAGCGGCCATCGAGGACGATGGTGTCGGGGTCGATGGCGCTGATCGATTTGGTCAAGGGCCCCGGAGGGCAGCCTGGGTCTCCGCATTCGTCCATCGAAAGCTGCAGTACGCCTCCCTCGGCCTGTAGTTCATAGCGTCCGTCGATCATGACCATCGCGCAGTTCTCAGAGACAGCCACGTAGCGATAGCCGCCGTTTGGGGAGAACGCGATTTCCCCCGACCCGCCTCCGCAATCACCCGTATCTCCGATTGTGGCGGGACCTGACCACGCCCCCACCAGTGACGGCGCCTCGACGGCGGCAGCGAGTGGAGCTTCGGCGAGGCCGATCGCTAGTATCGCCGCCGCGGCGCCAAGCGATGCGTGGGAGACAAGTTTGACCGCATGCCCGAGCATGGACGCGACCTTTCCCCTGGGAGATTTGCGCAAGCCGGCGCCAAGTTAGGGTACTGGGCCAAGGAGCTCTCACCCCGCGAATGGCGGTTCACGGCGTTCGCCGACTGCCCGAACGGTGGCCGCCGCCGACGGTCATGCGGCCAGCAACTAGCCCCGCGCGACCTTGCCGGCCTTGATGCACGAGGTGCACACGTTGATGCGCTTCTTGTTCCCGCCGGGGTGGGTCACGACGTGAACGGTCTGGATGTTGGGATCCCACCGACGGCTAGTCCGGCGATGGGAGTGCGACACCGACTTGCCGAAGCCTGGGCCCTTCCCGCAGATCTCGCAGACGGCAGCCATATGTGGAACTCCTCGGATCAGTACTTTGGGGGTCTGGATTCGTTTCGCCGGAGACCGGCGACGGGTCGACCCGACAACCTGACCAGGATACCGGCAGGTGAAGGTATCGCCAAAATCGTGTCCACCGAGGCCAACCTTGCGATCAGTGGTGTCGCCGCCACTGACTAGGCTGGCGCCCACGGCGGCTCGGCGGTGGGAGGTTTCGATGTCGGCTCGGCGGCTCGACGCCTCCGCCCTGCGGGACTGGGCACACACCGCCGTCGGCGACCTCATCTCTCACACCGACGAGATCAATCGGCTCAACGTGTTCCCGGTCGCCGACGCCGACACCGGGACAAACATGCTGTTCACGATGCGTTCGGCGTGGGCGCAGGCCGACGCACACTCCGACAGCGACGACGTGACGCAGGTCGCCGCGGCGCTGGCTGCGGGCGCGTTGCACGGCGCCCGTGGCAACTCTGGCGTCATCCTGTCGCAGATCCTGCGGGGCCTGGCCGACGTGGTCTCGTCTGCCGCCACGGAGCGCGGCGGAGCGCTGGCCGACATCGACGGCCCGGTTTTCGCGGCGGCCCTGCGGCATGCGGTCGGGCTGGTCGTCGCGTCGATGGGCGAGCCTGTGCCGGGCACCATCGTCTCTGTGCTGCAGGACGCGGCGGGCGCAGCCGAGCATGCGGCCGCCGACCGCGCCGACCTCGCCGAGGTGGTGTCCGCGGCCGCCGACGCCGCGGCCGTCGCACTCGACAAGACCACCGGGCAACTCGATGTGCTTGCCGAGGCCGGCGTGGTGGACGCCGGTGGCCGTGGCCTGCTGGTACTGCTTGACACGGTGAGCACCACGCTGACTGGGCGTGCGCCGCACCGACACGAGTACCTGCCGTCCCCGCCGCACAGCGGCGCTGCCGCGACCACCGCCGCCGCGCCGCAGTTCGAGGTGATGTACCTGCTGAGCGGTTGTGACGCCCGCGGCGTGGAGACGCTCCGCGAGCGCCTGGACCAGCTGGGCGAATCGGTGGCCATCGCGGCGTCGGCAGACGGAGCGGGCCACTACTCGGTGCACGTCCATGCCGACGATGCGGGCGCTGCCGTGGAGGCGGCCTTGTCGGTCGGCACGCCGAGGAGGATCCAGGTCACCTCCCTTTCGGGTGGCGCAGGCGCGCGGCCGGCGGGCGGGTGGAGCCGCGAACGCGCGGTCCTTGCCGTCGTCGACGGTGACGGCGCCGTTGAACTGTTCGCCGGCGAGGGTGCGCATGTGTTGCGGCCCGAAGCCGACGCGCCGGTGAGCGCCAAGCAACTGCTGCACGCTCTCGTCAACACGGGCGCCGCGCAGATCATGGTGCTGCCCAACGGCTACGTCGCCGCCGAGGAACTCGTCGCGGGCTGCACCGCGGCGATCGGCTGGGGGATCGACGTCGTGCCGGTGCCCGCCGGTTCCATGGTTCAGGGCCTGGCCGCACTGGCGGTGCACGACGCCGAGCGGCTGGCCGTCGACGACGGCTACACGATGGCCCGCGCGGCCGCGGGTGCCCGGCACGGCGTTGTGCGCGTGGCCACCGAGGAGGCGCTGACGTGGGCGGGCACCTGTAAGCCCGGCGACGGGTTGGCTATCGCGGGCGATGAGGTGCTCATCGTCGGCAACGACGTCACCGCGGCCGCCGCGGGCCTGATCGACCTGCTGCTGGCCGCGGGCGGTGAGCTCGTGACGGTGCTGACCGGCGCCGGGGTCGACGCCAGCGTCGGTGAAGCACTCCAGCAACACGTCCAGTCCCAGCATCTCGGTACCGAGCTGGTGACCTACCACACCGACCACCGCGGCGACGCGTTGCTGATCGGGGTGGAGTAGCCGTGGCCGCGCTGACCGACCGGCTGGACTACGTCCTCGGCAAGAAGGCCGCCGGTCCGCTCGAGGAACACTTCGGCATCCGCACCGTCAACGACCTGCTGCGCCATTACCCCCGCAAGTACAGCGACGGAATGACGGTGCGCGGTGAGGGCGAGGAGCTCGACCTCGAGGAAGGCGAACACGTCACCTTCGTCGACAAAATCACGGACACCAAAGTCGGCACTATGAAGCCGCAGATCGACAAGAAAACCGGCCGGAAAAGAATACGTAAGTGGCTGCGAGTGACGCTCGGTAACCATCGGCCCAAAGTGACCGCGACATTTTTCAATGCGGACTGGATGATCGACGAGTTGCGCGAAGACACCCGCGTGATGCTCTCCGGCGAAGTCGGATACTTCAAGGGCACAATGCAATTGACCCATCCAGCATTCCTCGTGCTGGAGTCGCCGAGCGGGAAGACGATCGGCACCAAATCACTCAAGACCATTGCATCGACATCGGGCGCAACCGATGAGGAACTGCTGTCGGTGTTCGAGCGAGAGTTCTTCCCGATCTATCCCGCCAACGCCAAGCTGCAGAGCTGGGACATCTACGCGTGTGTGCGTCAGGTACTCGACGTGCTCGACCCGATCGACGAGCCGCTGCCGAAATCTGTTCTGCAGCAGCGGAATCTGGTAACCGAAGACGAAGCCTTACGCGCGATCCACCTCGCCGAGAACACGGCCGAGCGCGAGCGCGCCCAGGCCCGCCTCACGTTTGACGAGGCGGTAGGGCTTCAATGGGCCCTGGTGGAGCGGCGATACACCGAACTGAGCGAATCCGGTCCCGTCGCCCGGCCCGAAAACGATGGCCTCCTGAGCGCGATGCGCAAGCAGTTGCCGTTCGAATTGACCGACGGCCAAAAGGAAGTGCTCGAGGTGCTGTCGGCCGAGCTGTCGGAGCGCCGGCCGATGAACCGCATGCTGCAGGGTGAGGTCGGCTCGGGCAAGACCATTGTATCGGTGCTGGCAATGCTGCAGATGATCGATGCCGGCTATCAGTGCGCGTTGTTGGCGCCGACGGAAGTCCTTGCCGCCCAACATGATCGCTCGATCCGCGACGTCCTCGGCCCGCTGGCGATGGCGGGTCAGCTCGGCGGCGCCGACGGCGCGACGCGGGTCGCGCTGCTGACAGGGTCGATGTCGCCTCAACGGAAGCGTGAGGTGCGCGACGAAGTTTCGACCGGGGATGCGGGCATCGTCATCGGCACGCACGCGCTGTTGCAGGACTCGGTGGAGTTCGAAAACCTCGGCATCGTCGTCGTCGACGAGCAGCACCGGTTCGGTGTAGAGCAGCGAGACCGGTTGCGCGCCAAGGCCCCAGTGGGCTTGACGCCGCATCTGTTGGTGATGACCGCGACACCGATTCCGCGCACGGTCGCGCTCACCGTCTACGGAGACTTGGAGACCTCGACGCTGCGCGAACTGCCTCGCGGCCGCCAGCCGATCACCACCAACACGATCTTCACCAAGGAAAAGCCGGCATGGCTCGACCGCGCCTGGCAGCGCATCATCGAGGAGGTCGGCGCAGGCCGCCAGGCCTATGTCGTCGCCTCCCGCATCGACGAGAACGACAAACCGGCGAAGGACGACAGCGGTCCACCGGCCACGACGGTGGTCGAGTTGTTCGACCGCCTGCGGCGCGGCCCGCTGTCCGGGGTGCGGCTCGGGCTCATGCACGGCCGGCTACCGGCCGACGAGAAGGACGCCGCGATGGCCGCATTCCGGGCGGGCCAGATCGATGTCCTGGTGTGTACCACCGTCATTGAGGTCGGCGTCGACGTGCCCAATGCGACGGTGATGGTGGTGATCGACGCCGACCGGTTCGGCATCAGCCAGTTACACCAGTTGCGCGGCCGCATCGGTCGTGGTCAGCATCCCAGCCTGTGTCTGCTTGCCACGAAGCTGCCGGAGGGATCCAAGGCGGGGCAGCGGCTCAAGGCCGTCGCAGGAACCCTGGACGGATTCAAACTCGCCGACCTCGACCTGCAGGAACGCAAGGAGGGAGATGTGCTGGGGCTCAGCCAGTCCGGCAGACCCATCACGCTGAGATTCCTGTCGCTCTCCGAGCACCTCGACATCATTCTTGCGGCCCGCGAGTTCTGCGAAGAGCGCTACGAGAAGGACCCGGCGAATCCGGGAATGGCCGTACTGGCAGCGCAGTTCACCAACACCGACCGCGTCGAATACCTGGACAAGTCATGACCCGCACCCGGCTGCTGTGGCTGGCCGTGGTGGTCGCCCTCGCGGTGGTGGTCGCCTACCAGGTTGTTGGGTCATCGGGGGAGCGGGCCCAGTTCGTCGCGCAGGCCGACATCCCCACCGTGGCGCCGGGTGTTGATGTGCTGGCCGGGATGGCAGAGGTGCCGATGAGGATCCGTGGATACGACTATCGCAGGGCCGCGTTCGGGGAGAGCTGGACCGATGACAACGATGCCCCCGGCGGGCATAACGGCTGTGACACCCGCAACGACATCCTCGATCGAGATCTCGTCGACAAGACCTACGTGTCAATCAAGCGGTGCCCCAACGCGGTAGCCACCGGCACGCTTCACGACCCGTACACCAACGCCACCGTGGCGTTCGTCCGCGGCGCCCAGGTCGGCGCGGCGGTGCAGATCGACCACATTGTGCCATTGGCGTTGGCGTGGGACCTGGGTGCCCGCAATTGGACCGACGACATGCGGCTTCGGTTCGCCAACGATCCAGCGAACCTCATCGCGGTCGACGGCCCGGCGAACCAGGACAAGAGTGACCATGAACCGGCGACGTGGATGCCACCCAACCACGCGTTCTGGTGTCAGTACGCGGTGCAATTCGCCGCGGTGCTACGCGGTTACGGACTTCCAGTAGATGCTCCATCGGTGCCGGCGCTGCGTGACGCGGCGGCGACCTGCCCAACTTCTTAGCATGAACAGACGCAAAAGGTCCGTGGCACGTCGGTTTTGGGGGCTTCTGCGTTCCCCAGCTGCGCGTGGGCCCAGCTCGCGCAGATTACGTGCCCGTGTACTCGTCGGGATTCGGCCGGAATCGGGTGCCGTCGTTGAGACCGTTGAGCGTGGCCATCTCGTCGTCGCTCAACTCGAAATCGAACACGTCGAGATTCGACATGATCCGCTCCGGGTTCGCCGACCGCGGGATGACGACGTTGCCCAGCTGGATGCTCCATCGGATCAGCGCCTGCGCCGGCGTCTTGCCGTGCACCTGCGCCACCGACACCACTGTCGGGTTGTCCAGCAGCCTGCCGACGCCCAGCGGACCGTACGCCTCGGTGACGATGCCGTACTCGGCGTTGACCGCCCGCAGTTCCGCTTGATTCAGCAGCGGGTGCAGCTCGATCTGATTGATGGCAGGTGTGAAGTACGACAGGTCGATGATGTTCGACAGGTCCTCGGCGTGAAAGTTGGACACACCGATGGACCTGGTGTCGCCGTCCTCCTTGCGCTTCATCAGGCCGCCCCAGCTGTTGACGTAGTTGCCAGGGTCACCACCCGGCCAATGGATGAGATAGAGGTCCACGTAGTCAAGGCCGAGCCGTTCCACGCTGGCCTTGCAGGCGTCCTGCGACGCTTGGTAGCCCTGGTCGTGGGTGGCCAGCTTGGTGGTGATGTACAGCTCATCGCGCGGCACACCCGAAGCGGCGATCGCCCGGCCGACCGCTTCCTCGTTGCCGTACGCGGCCGCGGTGTCGATCAGCCGATACCCCGCCTCCAGCGCCGTCGATACGGCCCGCTCTGTCTCGGACTCGGACAGCTCGCCAACGCCGAGGCCGATCACGGGGATCGTGTTCTCGTCGTTGAGAGTGACGGTGGGAATCGCAGCCGCCGACGTCATGGCACCTACCCTGTGAAGTTGAAGGATCGTGGATCGGGACCCAGTCGTGTTCCGTCACCGAGCGAAGAGATGGACGCCATGTCCTGCTCGCTCAGCTCGAAATCGAACACGTCGAAGTTACTCACAATTCTCTCGGGGGTCACCGACTTCGGGATGACGATATTACCGAGTTGGATATGCCACCTAATCAGTACCTGCGCAGGGGTTTTTCCATGTGTTTCTGCGACGGCCGTCACCGCTGGGTTGCTCAGCAGCGATCCCTGGCCGAGCGGGCTCCACGCCTCGGTGGCGATGCCCAGTTGAGCGTGCACTTCCCGCAGTTCCTGTTGCTGCAGCAGCGGATGCAACTCGACCTGGTTGACGGCCGGGACAATTCCGGTGCCGTCCACCAGAATTCGCAAGTGTTCGGGCTCGAAGTTGCTGACTCCGATCGACCGGATGCGGCCTTGGTCGCGTAGGTGTGCGAACGCCTTGAACGTGTCGACGAAGGCGTTCTTCGCCGGCATCGGCCAGTGGATGAGGTAGAGGTCGAGGTACTCCACGCCGAGGCGATCCATGCTGGCATCGAACGCCGCTAGCGTGCTGGCGTAGCCGTGGTCTGCGTTCCACAACTTGGTGACCAGATAGACGTCTTCGCGTGGCAGGCCGGACTCAGTGACGGCGCGGCCCACTTCTCGCTCGTTGCCGTACGCCGCGGCGGTGTCGATATGTCGGTAGCCGGCCTGCAGAGCGGTCGCCGCCGCACGCTCGGTTTCTTCCGGCGGAGTTTGCCAAACGCCAAGTCCGACCTGCGGTATCGAATTACCGTCATTCAGCGTGATCGAGGGAGCTGCCATGACTCAGAGTCTGCCAGGGGAGGCACCGGTTGTCGGATCGCCTCCGGCCGCGAAGGGGCGAATGGTCAACGCCGCCGCCGGCTTCACATTGCGTGCGCTTCCGCGGATGCCGAACCCCGTCAAACGTCTGCTGCTGGGCGGTCATTCGGTCACGATCGACGGCAACACCCTGGACACGACGCTGCAGCTGATGCTCGCCGGGCAGAAGGCGGTCGGCATCGACAACGGCCTGGCCACCAGCCCCGACGTCGGCATAGCCCGGGCCCAGTTGCGAATCCTGGCCGCCAGCTTCAAGCAGAACATCCCTGTGGCGCGGGTGACCAATCTCTCCATCCCCGGCCCCGCCGGAACCATCCGAGCGCGGCATTACCGGCCAACTAACGGCGACGGGGAACCGCTGTTGGTCTTCTATCACGGTGGCGGCCAGGTCATCGGCGACCTCGAGACGCACGACGACCTGTGCCGCCAGATCTGCCGCGAGGGCGTCCTGCACGTGTTGTCGGTGGACTACCGACTCGCCCCCGAACACAAGGCGCCCGCCGGATCCGATGATGCGTACGCCGCGTTTGTATGGGCGCTCGACCATGCGGGTGAACTGGGCGCTGACCCCGGCCGGGTGGTGGTCGGAGGCGACAGCGCCGGAGGCAACCTCGCCGCGCTGGTATCGCTGCGTGCGCGCGACGAGGGCACACGGCTGCCGGCGTTGCAGCTGCTGTTCTACCCGATCACCAACTACAGCGGCAAGACGCGGTCTCAGACGTTGTTCGCCGAAGGGTTCTTCCTCACGAAGAAGGACTTGCACTGGTGCCGGGACCACTTCCTGGACGGTGCGCAAGTCGACGCCGCCGACCCGCGGGTGTCGCCGCTGCTGGCCGATGATTTCTCGGGGCTGCCGCCGGCACTGGTGCTGACCGCGGGCTTCGACCCGCTGCGCGACGAGGACAGGCAGTACGCCGAAGCCATGCGCGCGGCAGGCGTGACCGTCGACTACCGCGAATTCGGTTCGCTGGTGCACGGCTTTGCCAACTTCTTCCCGCTTGGCGGCGGCAGCGCGACCGCCGTGGCGGAAACGATCTCTGCGCTGCG
>JAVRPG010000262.1:0-6836 GCA_032162325.1 Mycobacterium sp.
TACACCATCGCGAGCCCCGGCGCAATGCTGCTGCGACTGGTGACGATCGCGTTCTTCGCGTTGTTGATCCTCTTGCCGCTGATCCTCAAGCTGTGGCGTGGTCAGACAAGCCAGGAGCGCCGCGCGGCCGCCCGCGCCGACGTCGAGCGCGCCGAGGTGGAGGCCGACACCGCGATCGCGGTCAAGCGTGCCGAAGTTCACGCGGCCGTCGAAACACTGTGGGCCGAGCAGCAATTGGCCAGTGCCCGGCTCGCGGTCGAAGCGCAGGCAGAGATCGACCGCGAGCAGCAGCGGCGCCGAGTCATCGAGGCGCTCGAGGCGCCGGTGCTGGCGCAATCGGAGCGCGTGGCCGAGCCGACGCCAGCGTTGTCCGCAGCGGACACATCGGACAACCTGCCGGCGCTGGCCGAAGCCGACGCCGTGGAGCCGCGCCGCGAGGGCAACTCGCTGATCCCGACGATCCCGGACGTCACCAAGGTCGCCGCGCGGTGGATCCGCCCGTTCGTGCCGCCGATCATCGCGAGCGCGATCGACACCGCGACCAAGCCGTTGCGGGGTGCGCGCCACGTGTTCGAAGAGACGGAGGAGATTCACTTCTCGCTCAGGCGCACGTACAAGGTGGTTGTCCAGTCGGAAGAGCACGGGTCGGTGGCCACCGAACCCGTCGAGTCGGATGCGCCACCCGGTTCGGTGGTGTCATCTGTGCAGCGTCATCAAATGTTGACGGGACGGGAAGGACACCCAGAACTGCGCGGAGCCGACGGCCCGCGCCAGCTGCCGTCGGCAGAGTAGTGGCAGCGGACGCTATTTCAACGGCCCTCGAACTTGGCGTCGCGCCGCTCGAGGAAGGCGCTGACGCCCTCGGCGGCGTCCCGGCTTCCGAGCACGGTCTGATTCCAGTCGAGCAACGCCTGCGCTGCGGCATCACGAGATGCCCGCTCACCGGCGCGCGCTGACGCGAGCGCGGCCTGCACCGCGAGCGGAGCATTCGCGGCGATCAGCCGGGCGATTTCGATGGCCCGGTCCAGGTGCCGGCCTTCCGGTACGACTTCGTTGACGAGGCCGGCCCTCAACGCGGCATCGGCGTCGAAGCGCTCGGCCGTCAGCAGATAGCGCATGCCTGCCGCGCCGAGCCGAGTGGGCAGCCGAAACGTCGCGCCTCCCAAGGGAAAGATCCCGCGCGCCAACTCGAGTTGCGCAAAGCGCGTGCCCTCGGCCGCCACCGCAAGCTGCGACGCCAGCGCGAGCTCGATGCCCAGTGTGTTGCAAGTGCCGTGCACCGCAACGACGATCGGCTTCGGACAGGGCTCGCCGAAGAAGTTCCATGGATCCAAGCCGTCTTCGGGGAACACCGCGCCGACGTCACCGTTGGCGACCAGCGGACCCACCGAGGCCAGGTCGAGTCCGGCTGTGAACAGCCGGCCGTGACCGAAGATGACGCCGGCGCGCAGGTGTTCCGCATCGGCCAGGCGCTTGTAGGCCCGGCACACCGCCTGGATCACCTCGAGGTTCCAGAAGTTGTGGGCGTCGGGCCGGTTGACGCCGATCAGCAGTAGCGGCCCGTCTTCTTCGATCGTCACCTCGTCAGTCATGGCTCCACGGTGACATACGCAAAGTGGTTCACAACGGCAAGCGGCGCTTGTAGCCTGTTAGGCACGAGTCAAATAGCGTCGACCGCGCTGCCGCCGGGGCCCCGGCTTCCCGCGTGGGTCCAGATGGTGCTCATGTTGCGGCACTGGCCGCGGTTCATCGCCGCATGTGGGCGCCGCTACGGCAAGGTGTTCACCGTTCGCGCCGCGGGGGTTCCCCCGATGGTGTATCTGGCCGATCCCGCCGAGATCAAGAAGGTGTTCGCCGGCGACCCGAGCGTCTTTCACGCCGGCGAGGCGAACGCGATGTTGGGCGGGCTGCTCGGTGACAGCTCGGTCCTGGTGATCGACGACGACGTGCATCGCGACCGGCGCCGCCTGATGTTGCCGCCGTTTCACCGTGACGCTGTCGCCCGGCAAGCCGAGGTAATGGCCAACATCGCGGCGACGAACATCGCGAGTTGGCCGGTGGGCCGACCGTTCGCAGTGGCGCCGCAGATGTCCGAGATCACGCTCGAGGTGATCCTGCGGACGGTGATCGGTGCCAGCGACCCGGCGCGACTCGCCGCGCTGCGGGCCGTCATGCCGAAGCTGCTCAACGTGGGTCAGTGGGCGTCGCTGGCGATCGCGAAGCCCGATCTGCAGCGGCGCCGGCCCTGGCGAGGGTTGTGGCGCCGCATCGAAGAGGCCGACCGGCTGCTGTACGCCGAGATCGCCGAGCGCCGGGCCGATCCTCACCTCGATGAGCGCACCGACGTGCTGGCCATGTTGGTGCGCGCCGGCGACGAGGCCGGGCACGCGATGACCGACCGGGAGTTGCGGGATCAGCTGATGACGCTCCTGGTGGCCGGGCACGACACCACCGCGACGGGGCTGTCGTGGGCGCTGGAACGGCTGACCCGTCACCCTTCGGTGCTGACCAAGGCGCAGCACGCGGCCGATGCGGAGGATGAGGCAGGCGACGAGTATCTCGACGCGGTGGCCAAGGAGACGTTGCGGATCCGCCCGGTGGTGTTCGACGTGGGCCGGGTACTGAAGGAACCGGTGGAGCTGGCCGGCTATCAGTTGCCCGCCGGGGTGATGGTGGTGCCGGGAATTGGCTTGGTGCACAGCAACTCCGAGGTGTACCCGGATGCGGACCGGTTCGACCCGGATCTGATGGTGGGTGCGACGTTGAGCCCGACGACGTGGTTCCCGTTCGGCGGCGGTAATCGCCGTTGCCTCGGCGCGACGTTCGCGATGGTCGAGATGCGGGTCGTGCTACTCGAGATTCTGCGCCGGGTTGAGTTGGCCACGACCACGGCCCCCGACGAACGGCAGAGGGTCAAGCACGTGATCATGGTGCCGCACAGCGGCGGACGCATTCGTGTCCGAGCGGCCCGACAGGTGCCCGTCGGCGCTATTCGGCCAGCAGGTTGACGACGCCGCGGAACACACCCGGAAATAGCGCAGCCGCAGGCACAATCCGTGACCGCAGCGGCCGCATCTCGCTCGCTTGCAACACGGCCGCCGTCAGCAGCCGGTAGCGCCGCGACATCCGGCGCCAGCGGCGGTCATAGTCCTGCGGCCGGTCCGTCGCCACGCAGTCCACCAGTAGCTCGGCCGCGCCGAACGCGATGCCAAGGCCCTCCCCGGTCAACGCGTCGACATAGCCCGCGGCGTCACCGACCAGCATCACCCGGCCCGCCGTTCGGGTGCGCACCCTCTGCCGCAACGGGCCCGCCGCGCGGTCAGGCCCGTGAGCCTGATCGTGCACCCGCTCTTGCAGGGCGGGAAACTCGCGCAGGTGCGCGTCGAAGCCGCCCCGTTGCGAGGTGAGGATCGCGACACCGACGCAGTCGTCGGCGACCGGAGTGACATAGGCCTCCGCGTCGTTGGACCAGAACACCTCGACGCAGTCGCTCCACGGCGTCATCAAATGATGGCGGCGGATTCCCCATCTACGCGGACCCGCCGATGGCTGCGCCAGGCCAAGCGACGCCCGGATCGGCGAGTGCAACCCATCGGCCGCCGCCAGGTAGCTGGCCTGAAAACCACTGCAGTGCACTGACGTTGCGTCCTGGCTCACCGGCCCGATGTCGTCGTGCACCACGCGCACACCGGCCGCCGTCGCCGCCTCCAACAGGCCCGCGTGCAACGCCGTCCTGCGCACGCCGCGCCCGGCGCCCCCGCGGAACCTCCCTGTCACGCGGCGCCGACCATCGAGATAGGTGATGCCGTGAAACGGCTTGCCCGGCGCCTCCACACCGAGCCCCTGCAACATCGCAAGAGCATGCGGCATCAGCCCCTCGCCGCATGCCTTGTCGACGGGTCCGTGCCGTCGCTCGACCACAACGACCTCGAGCCCGGCCCTGGCGCCCAGGATCGCGGTGGCCAGCCCGGCCGGTCCGCCGCCGGCCACCAGCAGGTCGATCACCGCCGCAGCCCCGTCAGTGCAGAGTTCTCGACGCCGATACGGGTGCGCAGGACTAGCGCGTTGAGCACCGTGAACACCACGGCGGTGACCCACGCGGTGTGCACCAGCGGCAGCGCGATCCCCTCGACGACGACCGCGACATAGTTCGGGTGGGAGAAGAACCGGTACGGGCCACCGGTCACCCGCGCAGCATCGGGGATGACGACGACGCGGGTGTTCCATTGGCGGCCGAGCGTCGCGATGCACCACCAGCGCAGGCCCTGTGCGGCCAGCACGACCGCCAGCATCGGCCAGCCAAGCGCAGGCAAAAATGGACGGTAGAACGCCTCGACGAGACATCCCGCCAGCAGACCGGTGTGCAACGCCACCATCGCCGGGTAGTGCCGCGCACCGAACTCGACCCCGCCGCGAGTCCGGCTCCAGGACAGGTTGCGCTGCGACACAACCAGTTCCGCCACCCGTTCGACCGCCACAGCGGCGATCAGCACCGCATACCAGGTCATGGACAGCTCAGTGCCAACGCAACAGCACCAGTTCCGCGCAGAACCCGGGCCCCATCGCCATCAGCAGGCCCGGCGTGCCGCTCGGCGGCGGCTTGGCGCGCGTGTCGCGCAAGATGTGCAACACCGACGCCGACGAGAGGTTGCCGATCTCACTCAGGGAGCGCCACGACAGCTCCAGCGCGTCGTCGTCGAGGCCGAGCGCGGCGTTGATCGCCTCGAGAACCTTCGGGCCGCCCGGGTGCGACACCCACGAGCCGATGTCGTCGATCGACAGATCGTGCTCGGCGAGAAAGCCAGTGACGTCGTCGGCGAAATAGCGCTCGATGATGTCGGGCAGGTCGGGGGACAGCACCAGCTTGAATCCCTTGGCGCCGACGTCCCAACCCATCGTGCCCAGCGAGTCGGGGTAGAGCCTGCTGCGCGTCGCGAGCACATCGGGCCCTGTCATTCCGTCCTGCAGGCCGCGGTGCTCGCCCACGGCGACGACGGCGGCGGCGCCGTCGCCGAACAGGGCACTGCCCACCAGGCTGGCCATCGTGGCTTCGGCCGCGGGATACATCAGCGAACACAACTCGACTGACACCAGCGCGGCGACGTCGTCGGGTGCACCGCGCAGATAGTCGTGCAGCCGCGCAACGCCCGCAGCCCCGGCCACGCAGCCCAGGCCGAAGATCGGCACGCGGCGGACGTCGGGGCGCAGGCCCAGTCGTCCGGCGATGCGGGCGTCCAGCGACGGCACAGCAATCCCGGTCACCGTCGTGCTGAAGATCACGTCGACGTCGCTGGGCTGCAGCCCGGCGTCCTCGAGCGCGCCCGAGAGCGCCTGACAGCCCAGTTCCACCGCGTGCTCGATGAAGAGGTCGTTGGTTTCGCCGAGGTCGTCGAGGGCCAGATAATCATCCATCGGAAGGATGAAGTGCCTGCCGTTGACTTTCGCGTTGGCGTGCAGGCTGCGCACGACCCTTTCGTTTTCGGAGAAGCCGGGCACCTTGAGGAACCAGTCGGTGACTTCCTCCTGGGAGTATCGGTTCGGCGGGACTACTCCATGCACTCCTGCGATGACGCTCACTCACTAGATACGAGGCCCGGGGCCGGTCGGTTCGATCTGGGTCGGATTCTTCGTCGTCGTCTGTGTCGCCCGGTCGTCGTCTCTGGCGCCACCCGCGGGTGGCCGTCGCTGAATCCGAGACGACGGTGCACCGAGACCAGCCACCGGGGCGCCCACCAAATCCTTTGGCCCATAACGTGCATGAAGGCGGGCACGAGCACCATCCGCACCAGTGTCGCGTCGACGAGGATCGCCAGCGTCAGGCCAAGTCCGAACATTCGCATTACCGTGACCTGGGCGGCGATCAACGCGGCGAAGGAGATCGACATGATGAGCGCGGCGGCGGTGATGATCCGTCCGGTGTGGGCGATGCCGCGGGCCACGCTCTCGTCGCTGTCGGCTCGCGTCTTGCCCGACGCCAGCCAGAACTCCCGGATCCGCGCGACAAGGAACACCTCGTAGTCCATCGACAGGCCGAACGCGATACAGAACAACAGCACCGGAATGTTGGCCACCAATGTCCCGGTCGGCGTTGTGCCCAGCGCACCGAGATGGCCGTCCTGGAAGATCCACACCATTGCACCGAACGCTGCGCTCAGCGAAAGGATGTTGAGCGCCAACGCTTTCAGTGGCATGACGATGCTGCCTGTCAGCAGGAACAGAAGCACGAACATGATGACGGCGATGAGTCCGAGCACCAGCGGCAGCCGGGTGGTGATGGCGTCGACGCTGTCGCGGTTGGTCTGGGCGGTTCCGGTCATGTCGATGTTCTTGCCTGCGGGCCCGGGTACCGCGTGGAGGCGGTCGAGCTGAGCTTCCGACTGGTCGGAGAACAGTGGAGCCGAGCTGTCGACGGTGAGGAAGGCGCTGCCGGGAATCTGTCCGGCCGGCGCCGACGGGGGGCCGATCCGGTTGCCCTCGACGAATGTTCCTGTCGGGGCGGAAACGTTGGACACGTCGGGCACGCGAGACAGGTCGGCTGCATATCTGTCGATGTCGGATGCGTTGACGCCGTCGGTGTCTGGAACGACGACGGTCACAGCGGCGTCGGAGTTGTTGACGAAGTCGCGCCGCAACTGGTCGCCCACCTGATGAGCGGAGGCCGAGCTCGGCAACACGCGATCGTCGGGGAATCCCCAGCGCACGCTCAGGAACGGTGCGCCGAGCAGCAACAGCAGCGCCACGCCTGCCAAACCGAGTGGAATTGCCTTGTGCATAACGCAACTCGCCGTGCGGTACCAGAACCTTCGCTCGACGGGTATGGGTTTCGGTTCGGTGCG
>JAVRPG010000263.1:0-3635 GCA_032162325.1 Mycobacterium sp.
ATCATCGAGGCGGTGCCTGTGCTGGCCCGTGAAACTGGTCGCGGGGTGGACGATTTCGAGTATCAGATGCTGTACGGCATCCGCGATGCCGAGCAACTACGGCTGGCCGATGAGGGCAATAGCATCCGGGTCTACGTGCCGTTCGGGACGCAGTGGTACGGCTACTTCGTCCGCCGGCTGGCCGAGCGCCCGGCCAACCTGACGTTTTTCCTGCGGGCGCTGGCGGAGCGCCGGCACTAGTCTTTGCGCCGAAACTGCGCACAGATCGCGAAATTCGCGAAATCGCGATCTCCCCGCAGTCTCGCCGAATTGGGGTCGAATCTCGTGGCACCGCCCGGCTCAGCGGTGCCGAACGCGAAGACGGTGGACGGCGTGACCCAGTAGACGTGCCACGGCGGCGGGCCCGCCGGCGGCGCGCTGTATTCGGCGGTGAGGGCGTCACCTTCGACCTGCGCAGGCCAGCCCTGCGTGGTGAATGTCATAGCGACAGAATGCAGTTCGTCGGAGTCGGTGACACGCGCGGCGGTGTCCTCCAATACCACGTCGAACGGATGCGTTGCGATGCTGACGACACAGCGCGCGACGCGAGACGTCGAAGCGTCGCCGGTACTGCGGCTACGTCGCGGCCCTCGCTGCCTTTTGGACGCCAGTCTGTTTGTTGAGCGTCGCGAGGTCGTAGACGGCATTGAGGGCGCAGGCCCTCTCGCCGCGAAAGGAGAATATCTCCAGCCCTTCGAATGAGAAAGCCCTTCCGGTTCCCTGGATACCCGCCGGCTCCAGTACGCCGGTGAAATGTCCACTCCCGCGCCAGGTATAGGCAATTTGTCGCACGTCCACTGAACATCGGGGGTGCGATCATCTCCCAGATGAGATCGGGGTACGCGGTGACCACGAATCGCATGTAGTCACTGACCCCCTGCGGGCCACGCGCAACCATGCCGGTCATCCGAGTCGTCGGTGTTTGGAGCACGAAGTCGTCGGTCACCAGCTCCTTCAAACGATCTGGTTCGTGGCTGTTCCACGCCTCGAGCCAGCGTGGGTACCACGCAAGGGCAAACTTGGGATCAGGGGAACCGGCCTCGGCACCCGGTTGCGTCATCGATGTCGACACTGTCACAGTCTGTTCCCTTCGCCAAGCCCATACAGGCTACGCCAGCCAGCAATTTATCACGGATTAAATTATGTGAGGAGCGATGCGCGCTCGGTTTGCGGACAGGCCGTCAGCGCGGTGCGGCTTCTAGCGCAAGTAGAGAGCAGACACCCGCTCCGCGCCGCAGAGCGAGGCCGGCCCGCGTCAACGCTTGTTGCGTTGCCTCGCTGTAGCGACAGCCTAATCAATGTTAAATTAATCGAGGGTCTCTTGTGCTAAGGAGTTGAGGATGAACTCTCAGGTTGCTCCCACCGCCGACCCCGGTTCGTTGGATCGGACGTTTGCGCTGGAGTGGTATCAAAGCTGGATCGACGCGTGGAACAGCCACGATCCCGGACGTGTAAAAGAGCTCATAACCGATGATTTCATTCTGGACAGTCCGACCACCCGACATACCGGCTGGTTCGTCCAGGGTCCTCAAGCAGCCAGTGACTACGTACGCTATGTCATCGATGCCTACCCGGATCTGATCTGGGAGATAACTGCGCCGCCGATGTACTGCGACAATGTTCGACGGGCGGCTTTCAGTTGGCGAGGCACCGGACACTTCAGTGGAGTGCTCAGCCCGCCCGGACTCAAGGGGACGGGAAGGTCTTTCGACTTCTCCGGACTCGAAACCTTCGATTTCCGTGGAGACCGGGCCTGTCATCTCAACGCCAGCTACGACCTCGTGGGGTTGACCAAACAGATTGGGGTCTACACGCCCGCTTCCCGACCGAACTAGACGGCGGTAATCAGCGTGTGGCGACCCGCGCGACCCAAGCGCGGCAGTTCGCGGCCGCGGCGGTCGATGACGGTGTAGATCGGCGGGCACACCTCCCCAACTTGTATTTCTTCGATATCGAGGACAGCTTGAGTGCTGTGGGTTTCTTCATTCGAGATCGTCTGCGGTCCCGTCGGATTCGAGCCTCTTCATATGACGTTCGCATTGCATGTAGGCGAGTTCTGCTTCCGTCTCATGCAACTGCGTAATGATCCGCTTGTCCGGACCGCTCACAGGTCAGCGTGGTGTGGGCGACGAGGAGATCGAGGTGGGCGGCGACCTCCAGGATCGCGGTCATCCCGTGTACGGCGCCCAGTTCATCGAGAGTGCGTTCGTGGCGCGTCCAGAGCATCTGACTTGCAACGTCATAGGCGGTGCGCGAGCCCGCCGCCACGAGCTCAAACACGGCTTCAAGGCGTTGTCGGTGGTGTGCGAGTAGCTCCTCTACGCGCGGCCTGAAGCTATCGGTCACTGCGCCGTGCGCAGGCAGCATGCGGCCGTCGGGCAGGGTTGTGAACAGCTGCAACGATTTGAGATACGACCGGAGCGGCAGTGCTTCCGGATTTCGTTCCAGGGCGACGGAGGGAGTAATACGCGGAAGAATGTGATCTCCGCTAAACACGAGCCCGTCCTGGGGGTCTTCAAAGACCACATGCCCGCGAGTGTGCCCGGGAGTTGCGCGGGCGACTATGGACTTCCCACCGCAGTCCACTTCCTCTCCGCCAGTAAGCCAGATGTCCGGAGGGCCGAAGGGCACGTTCTGCTCGTAGGGTTCGAGCTCGAGGTTTGCGATCCTCTTCGCCAGCTCAGGTGCTCCCGCGCGGTGCAGCAACTGGGCCTGGACTGGATACGCGCCGTCTACCTCGTCGAACGCCTCGACGCTATGGCGCTTCTCTCGACCTAGATAAACCGTTGCGCCGTAACGTTGTTGCCAGGAGATCGCACGCGAGTAGTGATCCCAGTGCGCGTGGGTGACAAGGATCCGGCGCACGTCGCCAGGCCCGTAGCCGAGCTGGTGCAGGGATTCGGTGATTGTCAACTCGCTGGACTCGTCAGCCCACCCGGGATCGACCAGCGTCACACCATCGTCACCCCGGATGGCATAGGCGTTGACCGCCCGCAGATCAGGCAGGGGAAGTGGCAGCGGGATCCGCGTGACGTGCGCAGTGATTTCTTCGACGCTGTCGTGTAGCCCCACAGGCGAGGTTCGATTCGGCATTCGCAGACCAGTGTCCTTCCTCGCCGATGACATCCGACGTTCCAGCGCCAATTTAACAGGTGATAAAAATGGCATACGAGCGACGATCCGCCCTGGAGTGGCCGCCACATTCGGCGAAATGCAAGTCGATCTTCGTCGAGAATCCGATCGCTCCGATGATGTGCGCCGCAAACCGGATGGACATCCCGGCCGGACCGAACCGCTGGGGCTGGTCGTGGCGGCCGAGGGCGTTTAATGTATATTAGAAATCAGGATACGGGTCCCGATCGGAGTTGAGGTAGCGCCCATGACTGAGCCACTGCTGAACGGGCGGGTCGCCGTCGTGACGGGGGCTGGGCAGGGCATCGGCCTCGAGATCGCCCGGCTGCTGCGCCAACACGGGGCGAACGTCGTGCTGGCCGACATCGACGGCGACGCGGCGAAAGTGGCCGCCGATGTCGACGGCGTCGGGATGGCGTGCGATGTCACAGCGGAAAAGCAGGTACGTGCACTGGTGAGCGACA
>JAVRPG010000264.1:0-2567 GCA_032162325.1 Mycobacterium sp.
TTCGTCCCGGGCTCGGGCGGCCCGGCATATGGCCTGCGCCACGGCCCGATTCTGTACGCCTTGGCAGCCTTGGATGGCGTCGCGAGCACCAGAGCCGGTCGCACCCGAGCGGATTCCCTGTGTGTCAGGCGGCTAACCCGCCGCGACACCCTGTCAACGCAATGCAGGTCGCTCTACCTTGTCGCCTTGCGAGCGCTCCGCGTCGACGCGGTGGTCGTCTGCGACTACGGACCACGATGGCGCGTGCGCCGCTATCTCGCCTTTTTCACCGCACTGCTGGGGGCATCTCGACGCACCGTGAATGCCAGTGTGTTCAGCGGGCTTCGCCGATTCTGACCGTTTCTTGCCAGCGCGAGCGTAGTCTCAGGAATGCTTCAACGACGTCGGGGTCGAAGTGCGTGCCGGCGCCGGCTTGCAATTCGGCCAACGCGACTTCGGCGCTCATGGCTTTCCGGGACGGGCGGTCGCGGGTCATTGCCTGGTAGGCGTCGCAGACGGCGATGATCCGTGCGCCGAGCGGAATCTGTTCGCCGGCAAGCCCGTCGGGGTAGCCGCCGCCGTCCCAGCGCTCATGCGAGGAGCGCACGAGCGGACCAACGTCGGCGAGCGCATCTGAGGATGCGATGATCCGTTCTCCGACAACCGTGTGTTGGCGCATGAGCGCCCATTCTCGTTCGTCAAGTACACCGGTCTTCTGGAGGATTCCCTCGGGGATCGCCACCTTGCCGATGTCGTGCAGCTCCGCCGCGAGGCGTATGCGTTCGACGAGCGCCGCAGGGCATGCGAGCTCTCGCGCGGTCTGCTGGACGAGGTTTGCGACGTTGTCGTTGCGATCGAGAAGTTCTGGGTTCCGCTGGGCCAGCGCCGACAGCAGCGCGCGCTTGACATCGTCCGCTGCCATATCGCGTCGGGCTCCGTGCTTCTCCGCGTACATCCGCTGGTCAGCGAGGCGCAACGCCGCCTCGACGTCGTTTGTGTCCTCCGGCAGCCGAACGCTTCCGAGTGAGGCGGAGATCGAGAAGCCGCCGCCGCGGTCGGTGAGTACTGCCGCAGCGGCGCGCAGCAGGGCCTCGCCCTCGTGCCCGCCGGGCAGCACTGCGCAGAACTCGTCGCCGCCCATGCGGTAGACGCTCGCGGGTGCCGGGAGGGCGGCGCCGAGCGCAGCGGCCAAGCGCTGCAGCAGGGCGTCTCCGGCCGCGTGGCCGAAGCTGTCGTTGTAACTCTTGAAGCCGTCGAGGTCGAACAGGGCAAGGATCATCGGAACGGGGGTGACGTCATCGAGCCGCCTTTCCAACATGGCGGACAGCGCCCGTCGATTGCCGAGTCCCGTCAGGGGATCGGTCGATGCCTCGCCCTGGGAGTGCTGGAGGATCGCCTGGTGGGCGCGGAACGTCAGTGCTAGCCGCAGGAGCACGGTCAGCAGCGCGCCGCTCGCGAGCACGACCGCGGGCAACGTGACATCGGTGATCGTCCCGGCAACGAGGATCGCCAAGCTGACGAGAGCGCAGGCGATCGGGACGCTGATCTTCGCCCGCTGTTCGACCTCGGCGGTGCGCCCGCGCGGCAAGGTCCATGCAGCAGCGCCGAAGCAGACCGCCATCATCCACCAGCCTGCGTCGTACGGTCCACCGGACACCCAAGTGCCTTGTGCCGCCTTCACGAGATAGACCGTGTCCGACGCCCAGTAACACAGGATGCCGACGGCGAGGATTCCGAAGCGTCGGTCAACGCGACGGCCGCCCGCGGCAAGCAGGCCGCAGATCAGGCCAAGCAACAGTAGATCGGCGATCGGATAGCTGAGGTTCGTCGCGACAGCGAGAGCGCTGCCGCCGCCCAGGGCCTTCAGGACCGGCTGAAAGACTACGGCGGCGCTGACGGCACCCGCGGCGAGACCGGCAGTGAGACCGTCCACCCACAGCGTCTTCGCCAAGCCTCGAATTCGCGAGCGGGCCAGCACGACGAGCCCCGCGAACACGAGCGGCGGCTCCGCCAGGTAGCCAACGTCGGCGGGCGACGGGACCGGTGGCGATGCCTCGCTCCACAGCAGGGCGGTGAAATAGAGCTCACCCGCAAGCCAAGCCGAGGCGCCAAGCCCGATCAGCAGCCACGCAAAGCGTTCCTCACGTCGCACTGCGGCGCGCACCAAACAAAGGCCCGCTCCAGCGCCCACCACGACTAAATGCAGCCACTTCACGGGACCCACCGGCAGCCAGCTGACGCCAAGCGCGTGTAACTCGCTCGCGGCTATCCAACCGCCGAGCAGAAGCAGCGCGAAACGCACGGGCCGAGGCATATAGCAGTATCGGCTGAGATCACCACCATGGTGAACAAAGGACGAAAGGTCGGACTCCAGTGGTCCTGAGCCCAACCCGCAGCGGCCAATGCGCGGGGAGAGAAGGTGCTCGATCAACTCGCCGTCGCCCGTCGTTTTTGATCCCAACCACCAAAACGCCCTCCGACCGAAGCGGCGGCGGAGGGCGGTTCGAATGCTTTGCGAACTGAAAACTCCAGGCGACACTGTCGCTCTCAAGTCTCTGCCTTGCGCACACACAACACAACACGTCTAT
>JAVRPG010000265.1:0-5080 GCA_032162325.1 Mycobacterium sp.
CCGACGGCCGTCCCGCCGGTCCCCGTCGCCATGAACAGTGGCTTGATGCCGAAAGGGTCACGCGCGCAGAACAGTTCCTTCTCGACGGTGTCCCACAGTGCGAAAGCGAACATGCCGCGCAGCCGGGTCAGCGCATCGGTGCCCCAGTGGTGGTAGGCGGCGATGATCGCCTCACCGTCACCGTCGGTGGCGAACACCGCGCCGTGGTTGGCCGACAACTCGTCGCGCAGTTCGAGGTAGTTGTAGATCTCGCCGTTGAACACCAGCACGTAGCGGTCCGGCGATTCGGGCGGGCCCCAGCGCAACGGCTGATGGCTGTGCGCGATGTCGATGATCGACAACCGGTTGAAGCCGAGCACGACATGGTCGTCGGACCATGTTCCCGGCTCGTCGGGACCGCGGTGGCGCATGAGATGTGAGGCCCCCGAAACGGCGTTTATGAGGTCGGGGGAGACTCCACTGATTCCCCGGTCGCTACGCTCCTGCCCGCCGGCGGCGGACGGGTCACTGAGCAGGGCAAGCAGTCCGCACACCGCGCCAGTATGCCTAATCGCCGAGGTGTGTCGAGACCGGCACCCGCGGGTGGTCTACGCTGCGTAGTATTCGCCTAGCACTACCGACTTCTAGGAGGCGCCAGCGTGACACCTCGCGGTGTGAAGGTGGTGGCGTTGTCAGTCGTCCTGGGTGGCACAGCGGTGCTGCTCAGCGGGTGTAGCTGGTCTGAAGCGCTGGGCCTTGGCTGGCCCGAAGGCATCACGCCCCAGGCGCACCTCAACCGGGAACTGTGGATCGGTTCGTTGATCGCTGCGCTTGTGGTCGGTGTGATCGTGTGGGGCCTGATCTTCTGGTCCTCGGCGTTCCACAGGCACAAGGAGGGCGACACGGAGCTGCCGCGCCAGTTTGGCTACAACATGCCGCTGGAGTTGGTGCTCACCGTCACGCCGTTCCTGATCATCTCGGTGCTCTTCTACTTCACCGTGGTGGTGCAGGAGAAGATGCTTCACAAGGACCCCAATCCCGATGTCGTCATCGACGTCACCGCCTTCCAGTGGAACTGGAAGTTCGGCTACCAGAAGATCAACTTCCGCGACGGCACCTTCACCTACGACGGCGCCGACAATGAGCGCAAAGCGGCGATGGAGTCCAAGCCGGAGGGCGTCGACAAGCACGGCGAGGAGTTGGTCGGCGCGGTCCGCGGCCTCAACCCCGAGGACCGGCGCTACCTGAACTTCGACAAGGTCGAGACGCTGGGGTCATCGACTGAGATCCCCATACTGGTGCTGCCGACGGGCAAGCGCATCGAGTTCCAGATCGCGTCCGCCGACGTGGTCCACGCGTTCTGGGTGCCGGAGTTCTTGTTCAAGCGCGACGTGATGCCCGATCCGGAGGCCAACCACTCCGACAACATCTTCCAGATCAGCGAGATCAACAAGACCGGTGCGTTCGTCGGCCGATGCGCGGAGATGTGCGGCACGTACCACTCGATGATGAACTTCGAGGTTCGAGTGGTGGAGCCCAACGACTTCAAGGCGTATCTGCAGCAGCGCATGACGGGCAAGACCAACGCCGAAGCGCTGAAGGCCATCAACCAGGCACCGACGGCCGTCACCACGCATCCGTTCGACACCCGCCGCGGCGAGCAGGCCGGGGCGGCACCCCAGGCGAGCAAGTAGGAACACCTCATGCACATCGAAGCCAGGCTGTTCGAGTTCCTGACCGCGTTCTTCGTGCTTTCGGCGGTGGTGTACGCCGTGCTGACCGCGATGTTCCAGTACGGCGGCGTGGAGTGGGTTGGGGTCACTGCTCTGGTGCTGACATCCGGCCTGACGCTGATCACCGGCACGTTCTTCCGGTTCGTCGCCCGCCGGCTCGACACCCGGCCAGAGGACTATGAGGACGCCGAGATCAGCGACGGTGCCGGTGAGCTGGGCTTCTACAGCCCCCACAGCTGGTGGCCGCTGTTCGTCGCGCTGTCGGCGTCGATCACGGCCGTCGGCGTCGCGCTGTGGCTTCCCTGGCTGATCGCGGCGGGCGCCTGCTTCGTGCTGACGACGGCCGCCGGCCTGGTGTTCGAGTACTACACCGGCCCCGAGAAGCACTGACCACCCCGGCCCACTCCGAAGGTAGGCGAGAAGGTCACAATCGGGACAACAGTTGGCCCGCAACCCGTGCCGTGAGATTCGCTAGCGCCGTCGCTTTGGGTAGTGTTGCCGAGGCAGTAGTCGAGAAGGATAGGCGTAGATGAGCGGGCCGAATCCCCCAGGGCCTGAAGGGTCGGAGTTCGGCGGTCAGGAGCCAGGCAGCCAGCCCGCATCCGATCAGCCCACACGAGCAGGAGCCGAGTCGGCGGCGCCCGACACCGGTCAAACGGATCTCCATTCGCAGGCCTACTCCGCGCCGGAGTCCGAACAGTTCACCAGCGGTCCATACGTGCCCGCCGAGGCGTCGCTCTACGACTACGACAGCTACGACCCGGCCGCTGAACCGGTCGACCAGGAGACGCCGCCGCGCTGGCCATGGGTGGTCGGAGTGGCTGCCATCATTGCCGCCATCGCGCTCGTCGCGTCCGTGTCGATCTTGGTCACCCGGACCGGCACCGACAACCTCGCTACCCCTGCGACCAGCACGACCACCGCGCCGCCGGTGCAGGACGAGATCACCACGACGACACCGCCACCGCCACCGCCGCCACCACCGCCCACGACAGAGGCGCCACCGCCACCGCCGGAGACCGTGACGGTGACCCAGGAGCCGCCACCTCCGCCGCCGGCCGCCACCCAGGCGCCCCCACCCCCGCCGGCGACCACCACGCCCCCGCCCCCGACGCCGACCACGCCTGCGGGCCCGCGGCAGGTCACGTACTCGGTGACGGGCACCAAGGCCCCCGGTGACATCATCACCGTCACCTACGTCGATGCCTCCGGCCGCAGCCGCACCCAGCGCAACGTCTACATCCCGTGGTCGCTGACGGTGACGCCGATCTCGCAATCCGAAGTCGGCTCGGTGCAGGCCTCCAGCCTGTTCCTGGTCAGCCGGCTCAACTGTTCGATCACGACCAGCGACGGCACGGTGCTCTCGTCGAACACCAACAACGCCGCGCAGACTAGCTGCTGATGCCTGACAACGCGGATGCCGCTGGCCGCTCGCGGTTACGCACCGGCCTGGACACCGGCGAATTCGACCGCACCGACCGGATCCTCCTGGGCGCGTGCGCCGCGGTCTGGCTGGCCGCGCTTGGCGCGGGCGTCGCGGCGACGGTGGCCCTCGTCGACCTGGGAACCGGGCAAGCGCAGTCCACGGGCGAGTCCGAGACGCCGTGGCTGCTGTACGCCGTGATCGCCATCTCTGCGGCGGTGATCATCGGTGCGGTGCCGCTATTGCTGAGGGCACGCCGGGCCGCGCTGGAGGAACCGCCGAGCCCGGCCCGCGCCACGCCCGTTCGGGCCGTGGCCGGGCAGCAGCCGCCGGTTCGGGGCGTCGAGGCGCCGACTCAGAAACTGCGAGTCCCCGGCACGCGGGCGGCAGCCACGATGGCCGGTGGCCCGGGCTATGCCTCGCGTGAGGCCATCAACCCGGCGCCGAGCCCGGTGATGACGGCGGTGGATCAGCTGTGGCTGCGGTGCGCCGTGGTCATCGCGATCGCCATGGGTGTCGCCACGGTGGCCATCGGGGTGGCCACCTACTTGATGGCCGTCGACAACAACGCCGCAGCGTGGGTGCTCTACGTACTGGCCGGCATTGTCACGGTGGCGATGCCCGCGATCCCGTGGTTCTATCTGCGCCAGCTGCGCGCCATGTTGGAGCCGTCCGGGGCGTGAGACCGACGGGCGCTAACCCGTCAGTGGTGCCCGTTTGTCTCGCCGTTGGACGAGCCGTCGCGGTCCTGGTGTTCGCGCAACGCGGTCAGCGCCTTGCGTTCCGAGGCGTGCGCGGCTTCCGTCAGCGCCTCGTTTTCGGAGACGGGGTCGGCGGTCAGGAAGCTGCCGGAACCCGGTGCACCTGCGGAGCCGAGCTTGTTCATCCGCTTGGGCACCGCGGCGCCCTGGTACTCCAACGGAATCGGATGACCGTGCTCGTCGACCGGTCCGAGCGGCTGGTGCAGCTCGATGTAGGCGCCGTGCGGCAGCCGCTTGATGATGCCGGTCTCGATGCCGTGCTCGAGCACCGCGCGGTCGCTGCGCTGCAGGCCGATGCACCACCGGTAGGTGATGTAGTAGACGATCGCGGGCAGCACCACCATGCCGATGCGCCCGATCCACGTCGTCGCGTTCAACGAGATGTGGAACTTCAGCGCGATGATGTCGTTCATCGCCGCCAGGGTCAGCACCATGTAGAACGCGATCGCCATCGCCCCGATTGCGGTGCGCACCGGCACATCTCGCGGCCGCTGCAACAGGTTGTGGTGCGCGTCGTCGCCGGACAGCTTCTTCTCGATCCAGGGGTAGACGATCAGCAGCGTGAACACCAGGCCCATGATCAACGCCACGCCGACAGCGCCGGGGATGGTGTGGCCGAACGGGTAGAACTCCCACGGTGGCCAGATGCGGGCCAGGCCCTCGGTCCACATCATGTAGAAGTCGGGCTGGCTGCCCGCCGACACCTGCGACGGCTTGTACGGGCCGAGCTGCCAGATCGGGTTGATCTGCAGCAGGCCGCCCATCAGGCCGAGGATGCCGGTGAGTATCGCGAAGAATGCGCCGGACTTGACCGCGAACACCGGCATGACGCGCACGCCGACGACATTCGTCTCGGTGCGGCCCGGGCCGGGGAACTGGGTGTGCTTCTGGAACCAGAGCAGCGCCAGGTGAATACCGATGAGCGCCAGGATGATTCCCGGAAGTAGCAGGATGTGCAGCGCATACAGCCGGGGGATGAGGATCTCGCCGGGGAAGTCGCCGCTGAAGAATGCCCAGTGCAGCCAGGTGCCGATCACCGGGAGACCCAACATGATTGACGAGAGCGCGGCGCGCAGCCCGAGGCCCGAGAGCAGGTCGTCGGGCAGGGAGTAGCCGAAGTAACCCTCGAACATGGCCAGGATCAGCAGGATCGAGCCGATCACCCAGTTCGCTTCGCGCGGCCG
>JAVRPG010000266.1:0-2648 GCA_032162325.1 Mycobacterium sp.
CATGCGCTGGTATCACTGGGATCCGTTCACCCACATCACCCGCGAGCAAGCCACCGTCGGCGCGCTGCGCAAGGCGGCGGAGGGTCACGACGTGTCCATTCAGGCCCTCAGCAAGCACGAGCACGGCGGTGCCAACTTCGCCGACTTCGCCGCGAGTGCCAAAGAGTTGACCGGCAACAAGGACTAAGTCGTAGTTTCTTCAGTCAAGTGCGCCGGTGCGGATGGACCGTTTCACGCACCGGTGCACTGGTTTGTGCGGGATTGACCAGAGGAGAGTCATCGTGCCCGGCGGGATGAGTTTCGAGCTGACCGAGGATCAGGAGCTGATCCGCAAGTCCGTCGCCGAGCTGGCGGGCAAGTTCGACGACCACTACTGGATGGAGAAGGACCAGGCGCACGAATTCCCTCAGGAGTTCTACGACGCCATCGCCAAGGGCGGTTGGCTCGGCATGACGATTCCGGAGGAATACGGCGGCCACGGCCTCGGCATCACCGAGGCGACCCTGCTGCTCGAGGAGATCTCGCGCTCAGGGGCGGCGATGAACGGCGCCAGTGCCATCCATCTGTCGATCTTCGGGATGCAGCCCGTGGTCAAACACGGCTCGGCCGAGCTAAAGGCCGCGACGCTGCCCAGGATCGTCAACGGCGACCTGCACGTGTGCTTCGGCGTCACCGAACCCGGTGCGGGACTGGACACCTCGCGTATCACCACCTTCGCCAAGCGCGAGGGCGACACGTACCGCATCAACGGACGCAAGGTGTGGGTCTCCAAGGCGCTTGAGTCCGAGAAGATCCTGCTGCTCACCCGCACCACGCCGTACGACGAGGTCACCAAGAAGACCGACGGTATGACGTTGTTCCTTACCGATCTGAACCGCGACCACGTCGATATCCGTCCGATAAAGAAGATGGGCCGCAACGCCGTCAGCTCAAACGAGGTGTTCATCGACGACCTCATCGTGCCGATCGAGGATCGGGTCGGCGAGGAGGGCAAGGGGTTCAAGTACATCCTCGACGGGCTCAACCCCGAACGGATGCTGATCGCCGCCGAGGCGCTGGGCATCGGGCGGGTCGCGCTGGAGAAGGCGGTCAAGTACGGCAACGAAAGGATTGTGTTCAACCGACCCATCGGCATGAACCAGGGACTGCAGTTCCCGCTCGCCGACTCGCTGGCCAGGCTGGACGCCGCCGAATTGGTGCTGCGCAAGGCGACCTGGCTGTACGACAAAGGCAAACCGTGTGGGCGCGAAGCGAATACCGCCAAGTACCTGTGCGCCGACGCCGGTTTCGGTGCCGCCGACCGCGCCCTGCAGCTCCATGGCGGGATGGGCTATTCCGAGGAGTACCACGTGTCGCGTTACTTCCGTGAGTCGCGCCTGATGAAGATCGCCCCCGTCAGCCAGGAGATGATCCTGAACTTCCTGGGCGAGCACGTGCTCGGCCTGCCGAGGAGCTACTGATGACCAACTATTTCGACCTCACCGGCCGCTCGGCGCTGGTGACAGGCGCGGCGGGCGGAATCGGTTCTGCGGTGGCAGAGGCGCTGGCCGACGCCGGCGCGGCAGTGCTTGTCACCGACGTCGACAAGGACGCCGCCGCGGCTGTGGCCGAACGCATTTCGGCCTCGGGCGGCCGCGCCGAGTCGGCTGCGCTTGACGTGTCGGATCGTGACTTCGCTGACGCTGCGGCGGCGCAGGCGGCGGCGCTGGGCGACGGCGCCCTGCACATCGTCATCAACAATGCGGGAGTGACGAAGCCTGCGATGTTCGACAAGCTCACGCAGGACGCAATGCGGCTGCTGTTCGACATCCACGTGCTGGGCGCGTTCAACGTCACCCAGGCGGCGCTGCCGTACATCCCGACAGATGGCACCGGACGTATCGTGAACGTCACGTCCGCGGCCGGACTGACCGGCACTCTCGGTCAGGTCAACTACTCGGCTGCCAAGGCGGGCATCATCGGCTTCACCAAATCGCTGGCCCGCGAACTGGCCACCAAGAACATCATGGTCAATGCCCTGGCCCCGCTGGCGGCGACGCCGATGACCGAAACCATCCGCACCAACGAGAAGTTCGCGGCCAACATGATGAACCGCATCCCGATGAAACGCTGGGCGGAGCCGTCGGAGATCGCGGGCGCGTTCGTGTTCATGGCGTCCAACGCGGCGTCCTACATCACCGGGCAGGTGCTGCCGGTGGACGGCGGCATGGTGATGTGACTGGGCCGCGGACGAGAGGAGCACCGGTTGTCCCCGGCACTGCCCCGCTAGCCGGGGTCACCGTTGTCGCCATGGAGCAAGCCGTGGGCGCGCCGATCTGCACGCGTGTGCTCGCCGATTTCGGCGCACGCGTCATCAAGGTGGAGAACCCCAACGGCGGTGACTTCGCGCGTGACTACGACGACGTGGTCAACGGTCCTGGTGGCCTTGCTGCGCATTTCGTATGGTGCAACCGCGGCAAGGAATCAGTGACGCTGAACACGAAATCACCGGCCGGCCTGGACCTATTGCACCGGCTGCTCGACCGCGCCGACGCGTTTGTGTCCAACCTCGCGCCCGGATCCACGGCCAGGATGGGCATCGCGGCCGCCGACCTGGCTCAAAGCCACCCCAACGTCATTCCCGTTGAGATCGACGGCTACGGGCCCGG
>JAVRPG010000267.1:0-8428 GCA_032162325.1 Mycobacterium sp.
AGGCGTTCAAGGCGTTCAACGGCTCCGGGCCGGAACTGGCGCGGCTGATCCAATCGTCGCGGTTGCTGATCGATGAGGCCAACGCGAGCTGGCCGCAGACCTCGGCGCTGATCGACCAGGTTGGGCCGTTCCTGGAGGCGCAGATCCGCAGCGGCGACGACATCCGGTCGTCGGCCGACGGTCTCGCCCGCTTCACCACCGAAGTGGCCAACGCCGATCCGCAGGTGCGGGCCCTGCTGGCGGCCACGCCGGGGGCGGCGGCCGAAGCCAGCGAGACGTTCGCGGGCATTCGCCCGTCGTTCCCGGTGCTCGCGGCTAACTTGGCCAACCTCGGCCGCATCGGCGTCATCTATCACAGGTCGATCGAACAGGCGCTGGTCATCTTTCCGGCCCTGCAGGCGGCTCTCCTCACGATCGGCGGCCAGCTGCCCATAGACGAAGGCGGCAAGCAGGACTTCAAGATCTCTATCAATGACCCGCCCCCGTGCAACACCGGGTTTCTGTCGCCTATGGATATCCGATCACCTGGCGACACGACGTTGCGGGATCTGCCGACTGACCTGTATTGCAAAGTGGCGCAGAACGATCCGACCGTGGTGCGCGGCGCGAGGAATTACCCGTGCCAGGAGTTCCCCGGTAAGCGCGCGCCGACGATTCAGCTCTGCCGGGATCCCCAGGGCTACGTGCCGATCGGGAACAGTCCGTGGCGGGGGCCGCCGGTGCCGACCGGCACACCGGTTACCGACCCACGAAATATCTTGCCGCCCAACAAGTTTCCATATATCCCACCGGAGAACGATCCGGACCCGGGATATCCTGTCGCACCGGGTGCGGTGCCGCCTGGGGTGCAGCCCGGTCCGGGGCCGGCGCCGCATCAACCGTGGCCGTATATCCCGCCTCCGAACGACAACGGGCCGCCGCCTCCGGCGACGGCGTGGATACCACCGGCGCCGTATCCGGATGCGTGGCCACCGCCGGCGAATCCTCAACCGCCGTTTCTTTTTCCGGGGCCCTATAACCCCGTGGTCCCGCCGCCGGGCCCGGCGCCGGCACCGCCGCCGCCGCCGGTGCCGGCGGAGCTGCCGCCTTCCGCGGTGACCCCGCCCCTGGCCAGCGGAGCCGCCTACGGCATGTACGATCAGCACACCGGTGTGTTCGTCGACCCGGCCGGCGGTACAGGGGTGTTCGCGCCCGGTGCCGCTAATATGCGGCCACAAGAGAGCTGGCTAGATCTCATGCTTTATCCGAGGCAGACCTGATGACATCGACTCCGACGCGTCCGCGGCAGGCCGTGCGCCGCCGCGCATCCCGGGCCGCCGGTCCGGCCAACGGCAAGGCCGCCGAGGCCACCGCCGTGCGTGTTGAGACGCCGGTTTCGGCCAGCACAACACCTGCTCGCAAGTCCCGTAAGGCTGGGCCACCGGCACGCCGGCCGGCGCACCGTCGGCTGGTCGCGATCGTTGCGCTGGCGTTCGGGTTAGTCGCGACGGGTGTGCTCGGCGCTGGGGTGGCGGTGATGGTCGTCCAGAAAAACAACACAGAAGCAACGCAGGCGCGCAACCAGCGGTTCGTCGACACCGCTACGCAAACCGTGGTGAACATGTTCAGCTTCAAGCAGGACACCATCGACGACAGCGTCAACCGGTTCTACAACGGCACCACTGGGCCGTTGCGCGACATGCTCAGCCAAACCAACAACGTCGAGAACCTCAAGGCGATTTTCCGGGACACCGGCGGCAGTTCGGAGGCTGTGATCAACGGGGCCGCGCTGGAAGGCATCGATGGCATCAGCAATAACGCATCGGTGCTGGTGTCGGCGCGGGTCACGGCTAGCGACATGAACGGGAACAACAGGCCGTCGCAGCCCTATCGGCTGCGGATCGTCGTGCATGAGGATGACGACGGACGGATGACGGCTTACGACCTCAAGTACCCGAACGGCGGCAATTGATGCGCTGGCTTGTCAGCGGCATTGCCGGCCTAATGACCGCTGCGTTCGTGGGCCTGGCCGCGGTGGGCGGTTGGCTGTACTGGCAACGAGTGGAAACGCGTGGTGAGCAAGCCGCCCGCGACGAGCTCGCACCGCTTGCGCAGAAGCAGATCCCTGCCGTGTTCAATTACGACTACAAAACCGTCGAGCGGAGCCTCACCGATGCCTACAACATGCTCACGCCCGACTACCGCAGGGAGTTCGAGAACAGGGCGAATTCCGACATCATTCCGCAGGCTCGGCAGCGGGAAGTGGTGAGCCAAGCCAACGTTGTCGGCGTCGGAGTCATGGATGCGCACCGCAACTCGGCAGCGGTGATGGTGTACATCAACCGGACGGTTTCCGATAAGTCAAATCGCGACCAGCCCATCTATGACGGCGCGCGACTGCGGGTGGAATACAAGCGCATCGAAGGCAAGTGGCTGATCAACTACATCACCCCGATTTAGGGGAGTCCGCCGGCTCGGATTGGATTGTCCGCTCCGCGGACGGTGTCGAGGCCAGCGCATCGAGGAATGAACGTGCCCAGCGGTCGACGTCGTGCACGAGAACCTGCCTGCGCAGCGCGCGCATCCGTCGTCGGCCTTCCTCCGGCGTCTGATTCAACGCGGCCTCGATCGCGTCCTTGACACCTTCGAGGTGATGCGGGTTGGTGAGGTACGCCTGGCGCAGTTCGGCTGCGGCGCCGGTGAATTCGCTGAGCACCAGCGCGCCGCCAAGGTCGCTGCGACAGGCCACGTACTCCTTGGCGACCAGGTTCATCCCGTCGCGCAGCGGGGTGACCAGCATGACGTCGGCCGCCACGAAGAACGCGATCAGGTCGTCGCGGGGGACCGGCCGGTGCAGGTAGTGCACGATCGGGTGCCCGACCTCGCCGTATTCGCCGTTGATGTGGCCGACTTGGCGCTCGATGTCTTCGCGCATCTCGATGTAGCTCTCAACGCGCTCGCGGCTGGGCGTCGCGAGCTGCACCAAAACGGTGTCGTCGCGCTTGGCCCGGTGCTCGGCGAGCAGCTCCGAAAACGCCCGCAGCCGAACGTCAATGCCCTTGGTGTAATCGAGCCGGTCGACGCCGAGCAGGATCTTGCGCGGGTTGCCGATTTCGCTGCGGATCTCGCGCGCCCGTTGCCGGATGGCGCGCGTGCGGGCCTGCTGGTCCAGCGCTGTCGAGTCGATGGAGATCGGGAAGGCACCGACCTTGACGGTGCGGAAGCCGACGTCGACTTCGCCGAACCGGGAACGCACGCCGACGCTCCCGCGTGAGGTGTTCGCACCGACGAGACGGCGGGCCAGGATCATGAAATTCTGCGCGCCGCCGGGAAGCTGGAACCCGACCAGGTCGGCGCCGAGTAGGCCCTCGGTGATCTCGGTCCGCCACGGCATCTGCATGAACAGCTCCACCGGTGGGAACGGGATATGCAGAAAGAAGCCGATGATCAGATCGGGCCGAAGCATCCGCAGCATCTTGGGCACCAGCTGCAGCTGGTAGTCCTGCACCCACACCGTCGCGCCCTGTGCCGCCGCCTTCGCGGTGGCCTCGGCGAATCGCCGGTTGACATCGACGTACGCATCCCACCACTCGCGGTGGTAGATCGGCTTGACGATGACATCGTGGTACAGCGGCCACAGAGAGGCGTTCGAGAAGCCCTCGTAGTAGTTCTCTATGTCGTCGGCGGACAACCGGACCGGACAGAGATGCATGTCGTCCTGCTCGAGCGGCTCCTCGTCGGCATCGGCGATGCCGGGCCAGCCGATCCACGCGCCGCGCCGACGGCGAAGCAGCGGCTCCAGGGCGGTGACGAGACCGCCGGGGCTCCGCTTCCACTCTGTGCTGCCGTCGGGCAGGCGCTCCATGTCGACAGGTAGCCGGTTGGCCACCACGACGAAGTCGGAATCCCCGGAGCCGGCCTCCCGGCCGCCCCCCGGAGCCATTTACGCCTCGAGTTTCGAGGGTCCAATGCCGAGCATCGACAGGAAGACGCGGCATTCGTCGGCGTCGGTCGCGTACGCGGCGACGACGCGCCTGGCCTGGCGGGCGGTGTGGTCGGCTAGGGGCTCGACGTCGCCGAGCTCGGCGGGGTCAGATTTCGCAGGCATATGACAACTCTAGGCGACCGCGCGGTCACCGGTGGCGGCGCCGTCCGCTACGGGCTCTGGTGAACGGTGGTGTCCGGCATCTGCACCTGCGCCGCCCCTGCCTCCGACTCGGCCAGGCCGATGCACTGGCCTGAGTTGTCACCGGTGCACGGAATGCCGTCGACAGCGGGCAACTCGGGGTTTCCGGGGATGCTGCTGAACGCCGCACCCGAGTTCGGCACGGTGTGGGGGACGCAGACGCCCGTGAACTGGTCTTCCTCTTCGCCGCCCGGGCACTGGGCCAGTGGCACCGAGGCGATCGGAACAGCGAAGACGGAGATCGCCGGGGCGACAGCAACCGCGACGGCGAACCCGCCGGCGAGGATCAGTCTTTTTGAAAGCTCAAGGGTCGCCATCGTCACGCTTTCTGTAGTTATTGACCACGTAGTCGGGACAATTCTATGGAAGCTGCAAGAAATCTGCATACGTTCCACGAGTTCCCTGGGAATATGGCCCTTGAGCTTGCGGATCAGCGCCCGTTATGGGCTGGCGCTGATGGTCGACCGCGGCACCGGCTGCGGCCCCTCAGCCTCGGCGTTCTCGGCCAGGCCGATGCACGCTCCCGAATCGCCTCCGGTGCAGGGGACGCCGCTGATCTCCGGAATGTCGGGGTTGGCCGCGGTCGTCGTGAATCCTTGCGGCGAGTTCGGCACCATGACCGGCGTGCACACCGTGGTGTAGACGTCCTCCTCCTCACCGGGATCGCATGCGGCGAGGGGGACAGAATGCGTTGGATGCGCGGCGATTGCGACGGCCGGCGTAATGGCGATCGCGAGGGCGAATCCGCCGGCGAGGATTAGGCGCCGGGTTGTGATGGGGTAGGTAGTCATTCGCAGGATTCTACGAACGCTGAATGCAGCCTGCAGGCATTCTCCGAGTTCACTGGGAAAGTGTCTGCGGCGCATACGAAAAAGCTGGGGCACATTGCTGCGCCCCAGCTTTGTTCCGGCTATCTGATTATGGGCTCGAGCTGACCGACGAGTGCGGGACGGCCATCGGCCCTTCGGACTGCTGCTCCTCGGACAGACCGATGCACTGGCCGGAATTGCGTCCGGTGCACGGAATGTTGTCAATCTCCGGCAGTCCACCGGGCGAGGTTTGGCCAACCTCAGGCGAATTCGGCACCAGATCGGGCACGCACATGCCGGTGAAGGTGTCCTCGGATTCACCGCCCGGGCAAGCCGCGATCGTCGGCGCCGAGTCGGTGGGTACGGCGACGACGGCGACCACCGGGGCGGCCGCAATGGCGACCGCAAATCCACCGGCAAGGATCAGTCGTTGTGCTGGAAGCTTCAAGGTCGCCATCGTCATGCTTTCTTTAGTTTGAGTTCGCTGCCGATGGCTCGCCCGAAGTTGTGGCGGCAGAGGCCATCTGCTAGCGGAGACATTACGCCGACTACCTGGAAAAAGCGGTCCCATCAGAAAGAAATGGTGCGCATGTGCCATTTCTGGGAGCTTGCTGTCAGGTGGCTGTGGCACCGCGTCAACGACGCTTGCTGCGGCACCGTAATGTGCAATCCGTCCGTAGTTTTCGAAGCGAACGAGGGGGTCCGCTGTGGCAAGCCCTGATCTGACAAGCGCGGAACCAGTCGGAGGCGATGCGCCCCAGCAGGTGACGTACGAGACGCTTGACGACGGGCGCATCGCACGGATCTGGCTCAACCGGCCGGAAGCCCAGAACGCCCAGTCGCGAACCCTGTTGGTGCAGCTTGACGAGGCGTTCGGCCGCGCTGAGGCCGACGATGCGGTGCGTGTGGTGATTCTGGCTGCCCGCGGCAAGAACTTCTCGGCCGGACACGATCTGGGCTCGGAGGAAGCGCTGCTCGAACGCAAACCCGGTCCCGCACAGCATCCGACGTTTCGCTCGCACGGTGCGACGGTTCCGGCCATCGCGGAAAGAACCTATCTGCAGGAGTGGCACTACTTTTTCGAGAACACCCGCCGCTGGAGGGATCTGCGAAAGATCACGATCGCGCAGGTGCAGGGCAACGCGATTTCCGCGGGGCTGATGCTGATCTGGGCATGCGACCTTATCGTTGCCGCCGATGACGCGAAGTTCAGCGACGTCGTCGGTGTGCGGATGGGCATGCCGGGCGTCGAATACTATGCCCACCCATGGGAATTCGGCCCTCGCAAAGCCAAAGAGCTTCTGCTGACCGGTGATTCGATCGATGCAGACGAGGCACACCGTCTCGGTATGGTGTCGAAGATCTTCCCTCGCGCCGAACTCGAGGACAAGACGCTCGAGTTTGCGCGCCGCATCGCCGAGCGGCCGACCATGGCGGCGCTGCTGATCAAGGACTCGGTGAATGCGGCCAGCGACGCGATGGGGTTCACCGAGGCATTGCGGCACGGCTTCCACATCCACGAGCTGGGCCACGCGCATTGGGCGGCGCACAACGAGAACCGCTATCCCGTCGGGCTGCCGCCGGATGTGCCGGATTGGCGCACGCTGGGGGCGCCGAAGCCTGCGCGTCGCGACGAGCCGTGACGTATAACTAGAACCTGTTCTAGTTATATCGACGAAGGGGTCGCAGTGCAGCTGTCGTTGGCGGATCAAACGGTCCTGGTCACTGGTGGTGGAAGCGGGATCGGTAAGGGCGTCGCCGCTGCGGTGGTCGCTGCCGGCGGCAACGCGATGCTCGTCGGCCGCAACGCCGATCGGCTCGCAGGCGCGGCAGACGAGATCAAGGCCGCCGGTGGTGCCGGCTCGGTGCTCTACGAACCCGCCGACGTCATCAACGAGGAGGAGGTCGCCCGCGTCGTCGAGGCGGCCACCGCGTGGACGGGCCGGCTGCATGGCGTCGTGCATTGTGCGGGCGGCAGCGAGACGATCGGACCCATCACACAGGTCGACTCGGACGCCTGGCGGCGCACGGTCGACCTGAACGTCAACGGCACCATGTATGTGCTCAAGCACTCAGCCCGGGAATTGGTCCGCGGCGGCGGCGGGTCGTTCATCGGCATCTCGTCGATCGCGGCCAGTAACACCCACCGGTGGTTCGGCGCGTATGGCGTATCCAAGTCGGCGGTCGATCACCTGATGCAGCTGGCGGCCGACGAGCTCGGGCCGTCGTGGGTGCGGGTGAACTGCATCCGCCCCGGTCTCATCCGAACCGAACTCGTTTCGCCGGTACTCGATTCACCAGAGCTGAGTGCTGACTACGCCGCGTGCACACCATTGCCGCGACCCGGCGAAGTCGAGGACATCGCGAACGCGGCCGTGTTCCTGCTCAGCGACGTATCCAGCTACATCACCGGTCAGGTGATCAACGTCGACGGCGGGATGCTGGTGCGCCGCGGCCCCGACTACTCGGCGATGCTCGAGCCGGTTTTCGGCGCCGACGGGCTTCGCGGAGTGGTCTCGAACTAGCGCGTCGCGGGGCTGGCGGCCCCTTGTCAGTGTGGGGGGAGCTCGTTCAGCTGCGCGGTGAATGTCGTGATGTGACGCGCCACTTGGTCGGGCACTTCCAAGGGTGACAGATGGCCGGTGTCCTCGAGCACGGTCATGCTGGCGTGGGACATGAGGGGCAGTAGGTGGTCTGCCAACACAGCGGGTGGCTCGACTTTGTCGTGGTTCCCAGCGAGCACCAGGATCGGGATGTCGACGTCGGAAAGACCGGCCGAGACGTCCTGCACCAAACCGTATTTCGGCCAGGCTAGGCGTGCCTCGTCACCGGCGCGCAGACTATCTTCGACGATCTGTTTGCGGACCTCGGCGGGCAGTGGCTGATAGGTCAGCATCTGATCGATGCTCTGCTGCACGGTCTGCTCGTCATCGTAGGCGTGCATCGTCAGCTGCTGCAGCTGTTCGGTCGAACCGACCGGGGCGGCGGGCGCGGGCGCGACCAGCACAACACCGGCCAGACCGGTGGGCCTGCGCGCGGCGAGCGCCTGGGCGACCTTGCCGCCCATGGAATGTCCAACGAGTACGTACTCGGTGTAACCGAACGCGGTCATGACCGACTGGGCATCGTCCGTGAGTCGTTCCATGTCGTACGGTCCGGGTGCGTTCGCGGAGTCGCCCCAACCGCGCTGGTCGTAGGCCACGAAAGCCTGGTCGGGGTGCAGACGAGTGAGCACCGGGTGCCAGGTACGCCGTGAACCTCCCCAGTAGTGCAGGAAGATTAGCGCTGGGGCTGTGCCGGAGCGGGTTTCGGCGTAGAGCTGTACACCGTCGAGGTCTATGGTGCTGGTGTTCGCCGAAGTCATCTGCAGTGGGTCGCGACCGGTGAAGGCGATGAGCTGGTCGAGTGCGCCGGCGTTGGCGGGCACCGGCACCGGTGGGTCGAATCCGGCGGT
>JAVRPG010000268.1:0-10959 GCA_032162325.1 Mycobacterium sp.
TCTTGACGAGTTCCTCTGTGCCGCCGCACAAGACGGCCTGCTCACCGAACAGGTCGGTTTCGGTCTCGTCCTTGAAGGTGGTCTTGATGACACCGGCGCGGGTGCCGCCGATGCCCTTGGCGTAGGACAGCGCGAGCGCCTCCCCCTCGCCCTTGGGGTCCTGGTCGACCGCGATCAGACACGGCACGCCCTTGCCGTCGACGAACTGGCGGCGCACCAGATGCCCGGGGCCCTTCGGCGCGACCATGCCGACGGTGACGTTCGCCGGCGGCTTGATCAGATCGAAATGGATGTTGAGGCCGTGGCCGAAGAACAGCGCATTGCCGTCCTCCAGATTCGGCTCGATGTCGTTGCGGAAGATGTCGGCCTGCGCGGTGTCGGGCGCCAGCAGCATGATCACGTCGGCCCACTTGGCGACCTCGGCCGGCGTGTCCACGTCGAGGCCCTGCTCGGTGACCTTGTCCCGGGACTTCGAGCCCTCCTTGAGGCCGACCTTCACCTGCACGCCGGAGTCGCGCAGGCTCAGCGAGTGCGCATGGCCCTGGCTGCCGTAACCGATGACGCCGACCTTGCGTCCCTGGATGATCGACAGGTCCGCGTCGTCGTCGTAGAACATCTCAACTGGCATTCGTGAATTTCCTTATCTACTACTCGGTTTGGGCTTACTTGACGGTGCCGATGCCGCGCGGACCGCGCGACAGCGAGACCACTCCGGACTGCACGAGCTCACGGATTCCATAGGGCTCCAGCACTCGCAGCAGGGCTTCCAGCTTCTCGGGGGTGCCGGTGGCCTCGACGGTCAGTGACTCCGTCGACACGTCAACGACCTTGGCGCGGAACAGGTTCACCGCCTCTATGACCTGGCTGCGGGTGGTGGCGTCGGCACGCACCTTGATCAGGGCGAGCTCGCGCTCGACCGAGTTGTCGACGTCTTGCTCGACGATCTTGATCACATTGACCAGCTTGTTCAGCTGCTTGGTGATCTGCTCGAGCGGGGAGTCCTCGACGCTGACGACGATCGTCATCCGGGACATGTTCTTCTGCTCGGTCGCACCGACCGCCAACGACTGAATGTTGAAGCCCCGCCGCGAGAACAGGGACGCCACCCGGGCGAGCACGCCGGGTTTGTCCTCGACGAGCACCGACAGCGTGTGTGTGTTGACGGTGCTCATGCCTCGACTCCCACTCGCTCCGGTCCTCGCTCGTTCCTCGCTGCGATCCTCACTCGCGCTCGTCTTCGGGTCATCAGGCGTGCCCTTCTTCGGGATCGTCGAACAGCGGGCGGATTCCCTGTGCCGCCTGAATCTCGTCGTTGCCGGTGCCTGCGGCGACCATCGGCCACACCTGCGCGTCGGCGCCGACGATGAAGTCGATCACCACCGGACGGTCGTTGATGGCGCGCGCCTGTTTGATGACATCCTCGACGTCTTCGGCACGCTCGCAACGCAATCCGACGCAGCCGAGCGCCTCGGCCAGCTTCACGAAATCCGGGATGCGATGCGAGTGCGTGGCCAGATCCGTTTGGCTGTAGCGCTCTCCGTAGAACAGTGTCTGCCACTGCCGCACCATGCCAAGGTTGCCGTTGTTGATGATGGCGACCTTGATCGGCGCACCCTCGACGGCGCAGGTGGCCAGTTCCTGATTGGTCATCTGGAAGCAACCGTCGCCGTCGATCGCCCACACCTCGGCGTCGGGCCGACCGAACTTGGCACCCATCGCCGCCGGGACGGCGAAGCCCATGGTGCCGAGACCGCCGGAGTTCAGCCATGTTCGCGGGTTCTCATACTTGATGAACTGCGCGGCCCACATCTGGTGCTGCCCCACGCCCGCGACATAGATGGCGTCAGGGCCGGCCAGCTTGCCGAGCATTTCGATCACGTACTCCGGCGACAGGCTGCCGTCGCTCTGCGGCCCGTAGCTCAGCGGATACGTCGACTGCACGCCGCGCAGGTACTCCCACCAGTTGTCGATCTTTATAGAGCCGATGGTGCCGTCGCGGCGCAGCGACTCGATCAGATCGGTGATAACGGCCTTGACATCGCCCACGATCGGCACGTCGGCGTGCCGGTTCTTACCGATCTCGGCCGGGTCGATATCGGCGTGGATCACCTTGGCTTCGGGTGCGAACGAGTCGAGCTTGCCGGTCACCCTGTCATCGAAACGGGTACCCAGTGCGATCAGCAGATCGCTGCGCTGCAGCGCGGCCACCGCCGCGACCGTGCCGTGCATGCCGGGCATGCCCATGTTCTGCGGATGGCTGTCCGGGAATGCGCCGCGGGCCATCAGCGTGGTGACGACGGGGATGCCGGTCAGCTCGGCCAGGTCCAGCAGCTGCTCGGTCGCGTCGCCGCGGATGACGCCGCCACCGACATAGAGCACCGGCTTGCGAGCCGCGGCGATCAGTTTGGCCGCCTCGCGGACCTGGCGGTTGTGCGGCTTGGTGTTCGGCTTGTAGCCGGGCAGGTCGATCTGCGGCGGCCAGCTGAAGGTGCACTGCCCTTGCAGCACGTCCTTCGGGATGTCCACGAGCACCGGACCCGGCCGGCCGGACGAGGCGATGTGGAACGCCTCGGCCATCACGCGTGCGATGTCGTCACCATCGCGGACCAGAAAGTTGTGCTTGGTGATCGGCATCGTGATGCCCGAGATGTCGGCTTCCTGGAAGGCGTCGGTGCCGATCAGCGCACGGCCGACCTGCCCGGTGACCGCGACCACCGGGATGGAATCCATATATGCATCGGCCAGCGGAGTGACCAGGTTGGTGGCGCCGGGACCCGATGTCGCCATGCACACCCCGACCTTGCCGGTGGCATGCGCGTATCCGCTGGCGGCATGGCCCGCGCCCTGCTCGTGGCGGACCAGTACGTGACGCAGCTTCTGCGAGTCGAAAAGCGGGTCGTAGACCGGCAACACGGCACCGCCGGGGATGCCGAAGATGGTGTCGACGTCGAGTTCTTCCAGTGCCCGGATCACCGCCTGGGCGCCGGTGAGTTGATGGGGCGCAATACGTTTCGGCTGTGCGGCGCCGGCCTTCGGTGCTGGTTTCGCGGCGGCAGGCGCGGCGTGTCCCCCATTGGGCGCAGTCGCCGACTGCTCCGGTGGTCGCGTAGTGGGTGCGCTCACGATGTCCTCTTTATCTCTGTCGTCGTCTCTAGGATCTCAAATCGGTGCTGGGGCAAGAAAAAACCCCCGCCAGCTGGGCTGCTGTACGAGGGTCGCGCGCTGATGCTGGTTGCTATGCCCGGCATGGGGCAAGCGCGGCATCAACGCGCTTCCCAATTACTACGAGCAATCCCGGGGTGTGCATAACAGACGACGGTAGCCTCCGCACTGGTCACAGGTCAAATTCCCGGCACCGCCGGGGTGGTCAAATTCCTACCTGTGAGCCGGGCGCTCGCAACCTGCGATGGGAAGATGGCGGTGTGAGCTCCCCATCCGCCTCGGCGCCTCCCGCCGCGGTCGTCATCCGGATCTCGCCGATGGCGCATTTCGCCGTCGGCTTCTTAGCACTCGGCCTGCTGGCCCTGGTGCTCGCCGGGCCGGCGTGGGTCGCGGTGCTGCTCGTCATTCCGGTCATCCTGTCGGCGTTGATCGTCCGCTACCGCACGGTGGCCGATCGCGACGCGGTGACCGCCCGCACGCTTCTGGGCAGCGAGACGGTCACCTGGGACGACGTCGAGGGGCTGCGCTTCGGCAGGGGCTCATGGGCGTACGCGCGACTCAAGGACGGCACCGAGCTGCGGCTGCCTGCGGTGACGTTCGCGACGCTGCCATTGCTGACCGAGGCCAGCGACGGCCGCGTGCCGAATCCTTACAAATAGCTGGTCAGGCCAGCGGGTTGCCGCCGTTGAGTAGCACCCATACCGCGATGCCGCTCCCCACACCCAGCAGCAGCGCGACGAACGAGCCGATGAACGGGCGCCGCGCCCAGCCGCGGCCGGCGTCGAGCCCGTAGCGGCCGGGGCCGATCAGGATGATGGCCGCGACCACGCAGACCAGAATGACCTTGTACTCGTGGCCGTCGGTGAGGAACGACGACAGCCTGGCCTCTTCGTGGGCCGTCATGGCCTCCGCCAATAGGCCCGTCACCATGTACGCCAGTGCGCCGGCCGCCGCTACGGGCGTGAACAGGCCCAGCACCAGGAACACCCCGGTGGCAATCTGACCGCCTGCTGCCGCGTAGGTCAGGATGTCGGCGTGCTGGAAGCCCATACCGGCCAGCATCTTCTCGAAGCCGTCGAATCCCGGGCCGCCCCACAAGCCGAGGGCGTTCCGCAGGCCATGCCCGATGAGCAACGCGCCGACCGCGAGACGCAGGAGAAGTAGACCGAGGTCCTGACTCCCCCGCCGGTCCCGAGCCCGGTCGTCGGCCCCATCCGGTTCGATCTCGGTGGGCTCCGAGGAATACGGCCCGAGTGAGTGCCTGCCGCCGGGCTGGACGTAGGGCAGTGGCTCGGGATCGCCGATCAGGCCGAACGGTTGGCCGGTCGTCGACTTGGCCGAGTCGTAGCGCGGGATCGCGGTGGTTTCGAAATCACCCGCGTAGTTCGAGGAAGGAAGATCGTCTTCGGGGTCGACCAGGCTTGCAGACGCAGGCCGCTGCCAGGCGTGTGGATCAGGATAACTGGTCACGGTTGCCAGGGTAAGTGCTAGTCACCCGCGAATCGAGGATTGGCGCGGTGCTTTGGCGGCCGTATTCGCGAGGTCGGTCCGCCGCGCCGCGGGGGCGAGCGTGGCGCGCATGGCCGGACAATCCGTAACCTGGCCTGCATGAGACAACGCCGGCCCATGCGGGGTGTGATTGTCCTGCTGTGCGCGGCGTTGCTCGTCGGGTCTGGATGCGCCCGCTTCGACGAGGCCCAGTCCCAGCCGTTCACCACCGAACCGGAGCTCAAGCCGGGTCCGTCGTCGTCACCCCCGCCCCCGCCCCCGCTGCCACCCAAGCCGTTCCCGAAGGCCTGCCCGGCGCCCGGCGTCATGCAGGGCTGCCTGGAGAGCACCAGCGGGCTGATCATGCTTCCCGACAGCCAGTCGGCGCTGGTGGCCGAACGCACCACCGGCGTGATCAAGGAGGTCTCGACCAGGGCCGAACCCAAGGTCAACATGGTCATTCCCGTCGACCCGAGCGGTGACGGCGGACTGTTGGACATCGTGAAGTCGCCGACGTACTCCCAGGACAGGCTGATGTATGCCTACGTCAGCACCCCGACCGACAACCGCGTCATCCGCATCGCCGAAGGCGACATCCCCAAGCCGATCCTGACCGGGATTCCGAGGGGCGCGACCGGGAACGCCGGGGCGCTGATCTTCACCAGCCCGACGACGCTGGTGGTGCTCACCGGCGACGCGGGCAATCCCGCCCAGGCGGCCGACCCCGGTTCGCTGGCAGGCAAGCTACTGAGAATCGAGCAGCCCACCACGGTCAACCAGGCGCCGCAAACCACCGCGCTAACGGGGATGGGCGCGGGTGGCGGACTGTGCATCGATCCGTCGGACGACTCGCTCTACATCACCGACCGCACGCCGACCGCCGACCGGCTGCAGCGCATCACCAAGGATTCGAAGACCTCGACGGTGTGGACGTGGCCCGATCGCCCCGGCGTGGCGGGCTGTGCCGCGCTCGACGGCACGGTGCTGGTGAATCTCGTCAACACCAAGCAGACGGTGGCAGTGCGACTGGCACCGGATACCGGCGCGGTCACCGGTGAGCCCGAGGTGGTCCGTCAGGACCAGCACGGGCACGCGTGGGCGTTGCAGCTTTCCCCCGACGGCAATGTGTGGGGCGCCACCGTCAACAAGACGTCCGGCGACGCAGAGAAGCTCGACGACGTCGTGTTCCCGCTGTTCCCGTCGGGTGGCGGATTCCCGCGCAGCAACGCCGACAACACCTAGGGCACAACGAGTTTCAGGCGTGTGCGGTCAGTCGCTCCCGTGCTTCGGCCGGCGTGACGGTGCACGGCAGCGCAGGCGGATCCGCGGTCAAGTGCTCGGCCAGCACCTCGGCGGTTTCCGGCACCAGACTGCGCGCCATCGCCAGCATCGGGCGTGAGTTGTTCGCAGACAGTGCGCGCACGAGTGCCCGGGCGACCGGTGTCACCGCGGCGTCGACCGCGGGCGTGAGCGGTTGGAGGCGTATGCGCTTGGTGCGATGGAGTTGGTGCGCCGCTAGCTGCAGGCGGCCAGACCGTGCCCGATGCTTCTAGCCGCAAGCGGCCAGAACGAGCTCGCGCACCCGCGCGGCGTCCGCCTGGCCCTTGGTGGCCTTCATCACCGCGCCGACGATCGCGCCCGCGGCCTGCACCTTGCCGCCGCGGATCTTCTCGGCCACATCGGGATTGGCGGCCAGCGCCTCGTCGATAGCGGCCTGAATCAGAGAGTCGTCACGAACGACGGCCAGGCCGCGATCGGTCATCACCTGCTCGGGGTCGCCCTCGCCGGCCAACACACCCTCGACGACCTGCCGGGCCAGCTTGTTGGACAGCTTGCCGTCGTCGACGAGCTTGATCACCGCCGCCACCTGCGCGGGGCTGATCGGCAAAGCGTCGAGTTCGACGCCCGCCTCATTGGCCTTCTGCACCAAGAAGTTTCCCCACCACGCGCGGGCTTTGTCGCTGGACGCGCCGTGATCGACGGTGGCGGCGATCAGGTCGATCGCGCCGATGTTTACCAGGTCGCGCATCACCTCGTCGGAGATGCCCCAGTCGTCCTGAATCCGATTGCGCTGCAACCACGGTAGCTCGGGAATCGTCTGACGGAGCCGCTCGACCAAGTCTGCGCCGGGGGCCACCGGTTCCAGATCCGGTTCGGGGAAATAGCGGTAGTCCTGCGCGGTCTCCTTGCTGCGGCCCGGCGAGGTGTAGCCGTCCTCGTGGAAGTGCCTGGTTTCCTGCAGAACTCGACCACCGGCGTCCAGAACGGCTGCCTGGCGGCGCATCTCGTAACGGACCGCCACCTCAACGCTTTTCAGCGAGTTGACGTTCTTGGTCTCGGTGCGGGTGCCGAACTCCTTCTGACCGATCGGCTTGAGCGAGGAGTTGACGTCGCAGCGCATCGAGCCCTGATCCATCCGGACATCGGAGACACCCAACGCGCGCAACAGGTCCCGCAACGCCGTCACATAGGCGCGGGCGATCTCCGGTGCACGCGCACCGGTGCCTTCGATCGGCTTGGTGACGATCTCGATCAGCGGCACGCCGGAGCGGTTGTAGTCGATCAGCGATGTCGTCGCGCCCTCGATGCGGCCGGTCTCGCTGCCCAGGTGGGTGAGCTTGCCGGTGTCCTCTTCCATGTGGGCGCGCTCGATGTCCACCCGCCAGGTGGTGCCGTCGTCGAGCGGGATGTCGAGATGACCGTTGATCGCGATCGGCTCGTCGTACTGCGAGATCTGATAGTTCTTCGGCATGTCCGGATAGAAGTAGTTCTTCCTGGCGAACCGGCACCATGGCACGATCTCGCAGCCCAGCGCCAACCCGATGCGGATCGCGGACTCCACCGCCGTTTGGTTGAGCACCGGCAACGACCCGGGCAGGCCGAGGCACACAGGGCACACCTGGGTGTTTGGCTCTGCGCCGAACTTGTTGGCACAGCCGCAGAACATCTTGGTCGCGGTGGACAGCTCGACGTGCACCTCGAGGCCGAGCACGGGTTCGTAGCGCGCCACGACGTCGTCGTAGTCGATCAGTTCGGCAGGGGGCGCGACGGTCATGTCGGCTAGTTTAGTGGGGGCGACTCCGCCAGCCGGGGGTGCACACCCGGGCTCAGCCCGAGGCTCGCGGACACCCGCTGCAACATGTCCAGCAGCGCAGCTCGCTCGTCGGGTGTCAGCGCCGAGGTCACCTCGTCCTCCATGGCGTGGGACTGTTCTTCGAGGGCGGGTAGCAGCTCACGTGCCTTGTCGGTCAGCGTGACCGCGAATGCTCGACGGTCGTCGGGGTGTGGCTTGCGCTGGACGAGACCCTGCTCCTCGAGGGTGTCGATCAGGCTGACCATCACGTTGCGGTGCAGGCCCAGCCGTGCCGACAGCTGCCGCTGCGACTGGCCGTCGCTGCCCGCCAGCGCGACCAGCACGGCATTGGTGCGCGGATGCACGTCGAGCGGCGCCAGCCGCCGCTTGAAGTCGTCGGATACATAGGTCCCCAGCTGCGACAGCAGGAACGGAATCCGCTGGTCAAGCTCCCTGATGCCCGGTCGTTGATCAACCACGACGCGACATTAGCACCTTTCATGATCGTCATATAGAGTGATAATCACTATTAGTGACTATCTGCAGGAGGAGCCATGCGCATCGTCATCTTCGGGGCCAACGGTCAGACCGGCCGGCTGGCGACCAGGCAAGCACTTGACGCCGGCCACACCACCATCGCGGTCACTCGCAGACCCGACGAGTTCCCGTTCACCGATCCCGCGCTGACCATCGCGGGCGCGGACGTCCACGACGCCGACGCGGTCGCCGACATCGTCGCCGACGCCGACGCGGTGCTGTCCGCACTGGGCGTGCCGTTTACGCGTGAGCCGGTTAACACCTACTCGAGGGGCGCCGCCAACATCGTCGCCGCGATGCAGTCGTCGGGGGTGACCCGTCTGGTGGTGGTGAGTTCGACGGGGGCGTATCCCGCGCCGAGCCGAACGGGCGCGCCGTTCGCGCTGCGATTGTTCGAACCGGTCATCACCAAGACCATCGGCAAGACCGTCTACGACGACATCCGGCTGATGGAGTCCGTCGTCCGCGACAGCGACCTGGATTGGACGATCGTGCGGCCGTCAGGTTTGTTCGACCTGCCGTATGTCACGGAATACTTTGCCGGAGAGGTGGATCCGGTTGGAGCGTTCACGTCGCGCAGTGACCTGGCCGATTATCTCGTCGCACTGGCCGTCCAGCACGGAAGCCACGACACGGTGACGGTCTCGACCACCGCGGACACCCCGACGATGTGGCAGATGATCCGGCGCGAAGCATTCAAGAGCGCGTGATGACCGCCGCCTACGTCGCCGTGACCCTCACTGCCGTCGCCGCCAATGGTTTCTCCGGAGTCGCTGCGTTGCTTCACTTCAAGCCGATCATGCCGGGCATGGCCAAGGCCGGGGTCCCCGTGTCGTGGCTGACCTTCCCGATCGGAACCCTGAAAACGCTTGGCGCACTTGGGCTGGCGGCCGGATTGGCGTTTCGTCCGCTTGGCACTTCGGCCGCGATCGGCCTCGTGCTGTTCTTCGTTTGCGCGATCTACACCCACATCCGAGCCGGTGACTACAGTGCGCAGTTCGCGCTCGCGATCGGGTTTCTGGGCCTCAACGTTGCGGCACTTGCCCTTTCGCTGCCGACCTAGCCGAAGAATTCGGCGGCGTCGTCGTATCGGCTCTGCGGCACCAGCTTCAGCTGGCGCACTGCGTCGACCAGCGGCACCCGGCCGATGTCCTGGCCGCGCAGCGACACCATCATCCCGTACTCGCCGGCGTGTGCGGCGTCTGCAGCGTTGACGCCGAACCGGGTGGCCAATACCCGGTCGTACGGCGTCGGCGTGCCACCGCGCTGGACGTGGCCCAGCACGGTCACCCGCACTTCCTTCTTGATGCGCTTCTCGACCTCGAGTGCGAGCTGCTGCGCGACCCCGGTGAAGCGCTCGTGCCCGAACTCGTCGATTCCGCCCTGGCGAAGCTGCATCGTGCCTTCGGCGGGTTTGGCGCCCTCGGCCACCACACAAATGAAGTGCGAGTCGCCGCGCTGGAAACGGCGCTTGACCAGCCGGCACACCTCCTCGACATCGAACGGCTGCTCGGGGATCAACGTCATGTGGGCACCGGATGCCATGCCGGCGCTCAGCGCGATCCAGCCGGCGTGGCGGCCCATCACTTCCACCAGCATCACCCGCTGATGGGACTCGGCGGTGCTGTGTAGCCGGTCGATGGCCTCAGTCGCTACCGTCAGCGCGGTGTCGTGGCCGAATGTCACGTCGGTGCAATCGATGTCGTTGTCGATGGTCTTGGGCACCCCGACGACGGGGACGTTCTCCTCCGACAGCCAGTGCGCAGCCGTCAGCGTGCCCTCACCGCCGATCGGGATCAACACATCGATGCCATTGTCGTCGAGAGTCTGCTTGATCTGATCGAGGCCGGCGCGCAGCTTCTCCGGGTTGGTGCGCGCGGTGCCGAGCATCGTGCCACCCTTGGCGAGCAGCCGATCGTTTCGGTCGTCGTTGGCCAGCTGAATACGCCGGTCCTCCAGCAGGCCGCGCCACCCGTCAAGGAATCCGACGACCGAGGATCCGTACCGGGCGTCGCAGGTGCGCACCACCGCCCGGATCACCGCATTCAGCCCGGGACAATCGCCACCGCCCGTCAGAACTCCGATGCGCATGACCACATCCTCCCCCGTTAGAGCGCTGTTGGCAGCGGACCCCGCGCCTTCTCATAGGCCGCGCCCACGCGGTACAGCCGGTCATCGGCCAGCGCAGGCGCCATGATCTGCAGGCCGACGGGCAGGTTGTCGTCGGGCGACAGGCCCGACGGCACCGACATCCCGCAGTGGCCGGCAAGGTTCAGCGGCAGCGTGCACAGGTCGAACAGGTACATCGCCAGCGGGTCGTCGACCTTCTCCCCCAGCGGGAAGGCCGTGGTCGGGGTGGCCGGCGAGATCAGCACGTCGACCGCTTTGTAGGCCTCGTCGAGATCGCCCGCGATCAGCGTGCGGACCTTTTGCGCCTGGTTGTAATAGGCGTCGTAGTAGCCCGCTGACAGCGCATACGTGCCAATCATGATGCGGCGCTTCACTTCTGGGCCGAAGCCGGCGGCCCGGGTCAGTGCCATCACCTCCTCGGCGCTGTGCGTGCCGTCGTCGCCGACCCGCAGTCCGTAGCGCATCGCGTCGAAGCGCGCCAGGTTCGACGACACCTCCGACGGCAGGATCAGGTAGTACGCAGGCAGCGAGTAGTCGAAGTGCGGGCAGTCCACCTCGCTGACCTCGGC
>JAVRPG010000269.1:0-4384 GCA_032162325.1 Mycobacterium sp.
CGCTGGAATTTCGACCGCTGCCATAACTATGGGATGACTATGGGAACTTCTTGCGCAGGTGAGGGTGGGCGCGGTACTCCATCGATCCCTTCGGGCGCAGCGGCCAACGCTTGCCGGCCGCGTATGCCAAGAAGTACAGCACGGTAAAGGTACCGAGCGTTGCCACACCGGCGACTGCGAATGGCACCCACTGCCCGCGGGCGACTCGGTAGCCCCACGACGAATCCTGATGGCCGGCCAGCAGGGGCACGATGACCAAAACTGCGCTCGTACCGAGGGCGTACCACGGACCCTCGCGCTGCGTTACGAATATCGCGACGATGAAGGCGCAGCCAATCACGACGACGGCGAACAGCCACCACGTCTTCGCTGCGGTCGCGAAACCCGCATACGAATCGGGCGCCGGGTCGTAATCGGGCTTGCCGCTGGTCGGCGGACGCTCCTCGGGTTCGCTGTCTCTGAGGTTGAAGGCGCACGTGCGACCTCGGATCCTGATGTGCGAGGTGCTCATATACGCCCTAATCACCAGGACGGCGGCCAACGCACCCGCAATTCCGAGACCGCCACCCAAGGCCGGCGGATACAAGGCGAAGAACGCGGACACCGACGCGATGAGGGCCCCCATCCAATAGAGGCGTCGTTCGGTGCGGGCATTTTTCGACGGCAGCAATGGAAGGAGCACACCGAGGACCGCCGTGACCGCGAAGACAGGGTTGATCATCGGCCGCTACTTCGTCGCTATCTGGTAGCCCTGTTGGCCGCCCCATTCGCCCACGTAGGCGCCGCCGATACCGCCGATCAGCGCGCCGATGAAGACGCCCGGTGGTCCGAGGAAGGAGCCGGCCCACGCGCCGGCGTAGCCGCCCGCCCACGCGCCGGCCATCCCGCCGCCCACCTTCGACGCCACCTCGAGCGGTGGTACTCCGTTGTTGATCTCATACAACCCCACGGCAAGGTCGATGGCCGTGCCGAACCCCCCGGTGACCTTGCTGATCTTCTCGAGGTGGGCGACGTCCGCTGCGCTGAACTGGGGCACGTCCGGCTTCCAATGCTCGCCGGTGGTGATCAACCCCTGGCCGTAGCGGTTAAACGCTTGCTCCTCACCTGACAGCACCTTGCTCCCGTGCTGAGCGAAGTCGACCAACTCCTTGGGCACGATGCCGCGGGACATGGCTTCGGTGGCTGCAGCGGCACCCTCCGGAGACATGCCCGACCGCTGGAGTTGCTCCTGCAGGCGGCCCAGCACCATCGCGCGGCCCTGCTCTTCGGACTGATTCAGCCATTCCGTCGCCTGGTCAGGCGTCATGGGTTGAGTGCCCATGAAGCCTTGCTCCAACCTCTGTTGCCATTCCTGCCGCGTCTGGGCGCGCGTACGGGCGTCTCCGCCCATCACGGGATCGGTTGGAAGCGGCCCACTTTCGTGATTCATGTGGACGTCGCCGAGCCGTTGCCCCGCATACCGAATCTCGTCGATGCCGGCCGTCGGACTGTTGATCGTCGCGAAGTCGCGGAGCCGTCCCGCGGCGGCCTGCTTCTCGGGAGACCAGGCACCCGGCGAGTTCACGAGTGCCTGGTCTGCGGCGCGTTGGCCGGCGTCGTACTTGTCCGCCGCGGACTGGGCACCCGGCTCGGTGTCGAGGCCTCGTCCGTCGGCCCCGTTCATGGCGTCGGGCGTGTACCCGTCTGCAGCCATCTGCGCTCGCGACTCGTCGAGCTGATGGGAGTAGGCGTCGCGCACAGCCTGAACCTCGCCGAGCGCCGTCGCGGTGCGGTCGACCGCCGCCTGCCTGAGTTCCGATACGTCGACGGTCTCGCCGTTGGCGGCCGCGAGGCTCAGCTCGTAGTCGATCTGGTTGTCGATGCTCTTCAGCGCGGCGTCGAGGTTGCTGATCGAGACAGCGCCGCTGCGTTGGGCTTCGGCCAGCGAGGCCGCGACGTTCTGCAGATCAGCGGCGACCTTCGCCATCTTGTCCCGGTTGTAGTTCATCGACTCGGTGGCGCGCCGAACTTCATTGGAGTCGTTGATCGGATGGTCGCCGCCGTCGTGACGGTCCCACGCCGATTCGAACCGTTCCTTGGCGGCCAGGAATTCGTCAGTGGTTTCCTGTGTGCAGTTACTGGCCGCCCGGAACGCGGTGGCGAGGTCACTGATCTCGCCAGGCGCCCCGGCCTGAATGGTGCGGTCCAGTTCCCACGGATCGCCGCCCGCTGAGCCAATGAGGTCGTTGATATCGAGGTGTCGGAGCTGCAGGGTCATCCGTGATCAGGGGAGCGCGATGCCCGCAGCCATGACATCATCGGCGGCCTGCTGGTCCTGACCGTGGAAGGTCGCTGCCGCGGACGTGGCCTTCTCCGCGAGCCCCTCGAGTTCCACGTGGTGGCCGGCCAGCGTGCTGGAGTGCACCTGGTGTGCCACCGTCAGCGCTTGGTGGAAACCATGGGCGGCCTCGAAGTCGCCGAAGATGCCCGCACTCAGGCCGGTCGATGCGAACTCGGCCGCGCCACGCTGGGCAATGGTGCCCGCGCTGCGCGAGAAGTCCGCGCCCATGCGCAGTAGTTCCGTGTCGACGAACATCCGCCCTCCCATATCGGCTCGACACCAATCTACCGGCGGCACGGGATTTGCCCGCGCACCAATTCTGTTAGGAGACGACGAACCCGTACCGCTCGAGCGGCTTCAACGGGGCAGGGTCCACGCCCTCGACGACAAAGACCCACGTTCGACCATCACCGTCCAGCCGGGTCGCGTGCCCGCGTTGGCCCTGAATCTTCGCCACGTCCGCGGCGCTCACCGACGCGTCGTCGTACACGCCGACAAGCACCGGCGCCCGACCGGGTGGCGTGATGCACAGTGCGACGTTCGTTGCGCCGGGTAGCCACGAGTTCGGCGAAGCGTCCACCACGGATGGACTGCCACAGGCGGCCGTGATCCACGCGAAGCCGTCCGATGTCTCGAAAGGCGGCGTCGTCTTCTGCGATTCGCTCGACGTGACCGCCGTCGGCTGCGGTGCCATTGGCGCCGGACGCGCGCAGGCCACGAGCGCCATACAAATGATCGCCACCGCAACTAGTGCAAACGTCCCCGAGACGGCGGCACGCTCGCGACGCGAAGTGGGGTCTTCCTGCGGCGGATTGGGTGAGTGTGGGGCCACGGCCATGCGGTCTTGTCTACCGCACCGCGACATCATCGTTTTTGACGAATCAATCGTCGCCCTTACCGTAAGCGCCTCAGCATGCTGCGCGTCATTCAATGGGCCACCGGATCCGTCGGCCGCCACGCCGTCGCCGCCGTCCACGAGCATCCCGACCTCGAACTCGTCGGCGCCTCGTTTACAGCGAGGCCAAAGCTGGCCGCGACATAGGCGACATCTGTGGCATCGGCCCCATCGGCGTCACGGCCACGAAGGAGCCCGACGAGATCGTCGCACTGGACGCCGACTGCGTGCTCTACATGCCGCAGGGCGAGATGAATCCGATGGCAGCGCTCGACGACATCTGCCGACTACTCGCGTCGGGCAAGAATGTCGTGTCGACGGCGGTCACCGGACTCATGTAGCCGCTCAGCCTGGGCCGCCGTGTCGTCGAGAAGCTCGACACGGCCTGCACCCAAGGACGGTCCTCCTTCCACGCCACCGGCATCGAACCCCGCTGGGCCGCAGAGGTTTTACCGCTCACCATGTCGGGACTGTTCCAGCGGATCGACTCGCTGTTGGTGCAGGAGATGATGGACTACACCACCTACGACAGCGCCGACATGCTGTTCGACATCATGGGCTTCGGCAAGGCGCCCGACGAGCCGGTACCCATGGCCGACGCCGCCCTCGCCGGTGTCACCTTTCGCGCGCCGCTGATGCTCCTTGGCCGACGGGCTCGGCGCCACCATCGACGACTTCGTCTACCACCGAGACGTCGCGGTCGCCGGGACAGCGTTCGACATCAAGGCAGGCCGGATCGAGGCGGGCACGGTGGCGGCATTGGGATTCGGCTACACCGCCGTCATCGGTGGCCGACCGGCACTCACGATTGAGCACATCACGCGTCTCGGTGACGACCAGGCGACGGATTGGGGGCCGGCCGCGGGTGGAAGGTGACCGTCGAGGGCAGGCCCTCAATGGTTCTCGACTCGAAGATCGCCATCCACGGCGAGGACGAAACCGATCAGGGCTGTCTTGGCACCGCGATGCACGCCATCCACGCGATCGCCCCGGTGTGCGCGGCGGCGCCGGGAATTCGTACGTTCCTTGACCTTCCGACGATCATTGGGCGTGGCGTTCTGACAGCGTCCGGTGCAGGAACTCGAATATCAGCGCCGACCTGAACGCGGTCTGGGCATTGTCGGCTGCACCGGCGTGCCCGCCCTCGATGTTCTCGTAGTACTGCACCG
>JAVRPG010000270.1:0-7704 GCA_032162325.1 Mycobacterium sp.
CGTCGCTGCTGATCCTCGACGAGCCGACCTCCGGCCTGGACCCCGCCCTCGACCGGCAGGTGATGACGATGCTGCGCCAGCTGGCCGACGCAGGCCGCGTCGTGCTGGTCGTCACGCACTCGCTGACATATCTCGACGTGTGCGATCAGGTGTTGCTGCTGGCGCCCGGCGGCAAGACCGCGTTTTACGGGCCGCCCAACCAGATCGGTCCGTCGATGGGCACCACCAACTGGGCCGACATCTTCAGCTCCGTCGCGGGCGACCCGGACGCGGCCAACAAGAGATTCCTCGCCCAGCACGGCCCGCCGCCTCCGCAACCGCCGGCGCAGAAACCCGCCGATCTCGGCAGTCCGACGCGAACCAGCCTGCTGCGTCAGTTATCGACGATCGGACGGCGCCAGGTGCGGCTGACCGTAGCGGACCGCGGTTATTTCGCCTTCCTGATGTTGCTGCCCTTCATCATGGGTGTGCTGTCGCTGTCGGTGCCCGGCGACGTCGGGTTCGGCGTACCGATTCCTGCGTTACAAGGTGGCCCGGCACCGAACGAACCCGGACAGATCCTGGTGATGCTCAACGTGGGCGCCATCTTCATGGGCACCGCGCTGACAGTCCGCGCTCTGATCGGTGAACGGGCCATCTTCCTGCGCGAGCAGGCCGTCGGATTGTCCACGACCGCATATCTTTTGGCCAAGATCTTCATCTTCACGGTCTTTGCGGTGATCCAGTCGGCGATCGTCACCACGATCGCGATCGTGGGCAAGGGCTGGGGCCCCGGCGCCGTGGACAAGGGCTCGGTGCTTGGCAATCGCAGCCTGGAGTTATTCGTCGACATCGCAGTGACCTGCGTGGCGGCGGCAATGGTGGGCCTCGCGCTGTCGGCGCTGGCGAGGTCGCAAGAGCAGATAATGCCGCTGCTCGTGGTCGCAATCATGTCGCAGCTGGTGTTCTCCGGCGGCATGATCCCGGTCACGGACAGGATCGTGCTCGACCAGATGTCGTGGTTCACCCCGGCCCGTTGGGGCTTCGCCTCGTCGGCGTCCACCATCGATCTCACCAGGCTCGTTCCCAGTCCGCTGTCACCGAACGACTCGCACTGGCAGCACACCTCAAAGGCATGGCTGTTCGACATGGCGATGCTCGCCGCGATCTGCGTCGGCTACACCGCGTTCGTGCGCTGGAAGATCCGCCTCAAGGGCGGCTGATTTCTGCTCGCGCTAGCTGGCGGCCGTGTTGCTCCGCGACGACGTTGTCGTCGCCACCTCACCGACCACGTCAAGGCTGAGAAATTCCGGTGCCTTGATGACCCGGCGGAGCATGAACCGAATGAACGCCGGCATGTCTGAGGCGTTCTCGTCGCGATACAGCCGTGGGGCACCAAGCTGATAGTGCCGCCGCCTGCTTTCCAGTTCGCAGCCACCGGCGGCCAGAACATTGCGCACCCAGTCCGCGCTGGAGCCATACGTCAGCGCGATCACGTATCCACCCCGGCGCCGAAAGGCCCATAACGGGGTCCGGAACGTTCGACCCGATTTGCGACCGCAGTGTATGACGACCGCCCATCCCGGCGCCCACGGCGCGATGAACTTAGTAAGGCGATTGAGGCCCATCTTGTTGGCGCGGGCAACCCATCGTGGTGCTGGCATGTCCAAAACTCCTCACTTGTGGAATTTCTGTTGTCACGCTATCGCCGCGCCGCTAGAAAGTCAACGACTGTAGAATTTCGTCCACTATGGCCCGCATCGGACGACCGCGCGGTAAGACCGACACCCGCAACGTGATCCTGGCGGCCGCGCGACGCATGTTCGCCGACGCCGGATACGACAAGACCTCGGTGCGCGACGTCGCCGCAACAGCCGCAGTTGATCCCGCAATGATCCGGCACTACTTCGGTAGCAAGGCCGAACTGTTTCGCGCGACGATGGGATGGCCGTTCGAACCCGCGGAGATCGCTACCCGAATCACCGGTGGCGATCGCGGCGAGATCGGCGAACGGCTCACCCGCGTGTTCTTCGAGGCGTGGGAGCAGCCGGAATCGCGCGCCCCGCTGCTCGCGATCCTGCGCGGGGCGGCCACCCACGACGAGTCGGCGAACCTCGTGCGACAGTTCATTCAGGGGCAGGTGTACTCGGAAATCGCGTCGGGCCTTGCGGAGTCCGATGCCGAGCTTCGGATCGATCTGGCGATGGCACAGCTGCTGGGCATCGCCTATCTGCGACACATCCTGCAGGTGGAGCCCATCGCGTCGACGCCAGTGGAGGAACTCATCAAACGGGTCGCACCGGTAGTCAGCCGGCATCTGACCGACTAGCCGCCGGGACGTCGAGGCCGCGGCCGGTCCCCACACAGTGGGACAAAACCGCTGACATGTCGTGCCCCACACGGGAGTATCTGCCCATGGCGTCTCTTCAGCGATACACCGACCGTCGCGTATTGATCACCGGTGGCGGTTCCGGCATCGGGCAGGCGACGGTGCTGCGCATCTTGGACGAAGGCGGGCGGGTGGTCGCCGCCGACATCAGCGAGGCCGGGTTGAAGGACACCACCTCCAAAGCCGGGCCGCACGCCGAGCGGCTCACCACGGTTGTGATGGACGTCGGCAACGAGCAATCCGTGAAGGACGGTGTGGCCCAGGCGGTCGAGCGCCTCGGCGGCCTGGACACCCTCGTCAACGTGGCAGGGATCCTGCGGTCCGCCCATTTCGTCGACACCACGCTCGCCGACTTCGAGCAGGTGTTGCGGATCAATCTCATCGGCACCTTCCTGGTGACCCGCGAGGCCATTCCCGCACTGCGCGAGGGCAACGCCCCCGCGGTGGTCAACTTCAGCTCCACCTCGGCCGCCTTCGCACACCCCTACATGTCGGCGTACGCCGCCTCCAAGGCCGGAGTTCAAGCGATGACCCACGCGCTCGCCCTCGAGTTCGCCAAGGAAGGCATCCGGTTCAACGCGGTGCAGCCCGGATCGATCTCGTCCGGAATGACCGACGGCACAGGCGAATCCAAGCAGAGCATCGGGCCTGGGCTGCCCGCCGACGCAGACTTCTCACTGCTCACCAAAGTGACCGCGGTGCTGCCGGTCGAGGGCGGAGCGATGTTCGCCAAACCGGACGCGGTGGCCGCCGTTGTCGCGATGCTCGGCTCGACCGACGCCTATTTCGTCACCGGCACCGAGGTACGCATCGACGGCGGCACCCACATGTGAGCGTTCACTCGCCGTGGATGTCGAGGCCGTGCGCGGCCGCGTAGGCGATGGCCTGCTCGATATCGACTTTCGCGCCGCGCAGCGCCGCGGAGGTCCACAGTGTCGGGTCCACACGGGCGCCGCGCAGATCGGCCTCGTCCAGCTTGGCGTTCTGCAGCCGGGCACCGCTGAGGTCGGCGCGCCGGAGCACCGCCTTGCGCAGGTCGGCTTCCACCAGGCTGGCTTCCCGCATCCGGCAGTCGGACAGGTCGACGCCGCGCAGGTCGGCGCCGCCGAGCACCGCGAGCGTGAAATCCACCTCGACCAGCTTCATCGGCCGCATGCGGCACTCGGTGAACACCGAACCTAGAAAGCTGCAGTGGCTGAAGGTGCTGTGCCACAACGATGCACGCCGAAACTTGCAATTGCGGAACGCCGAGCCGACATGCTCGGATTCCGACATGTCGACACCGCTGAAGTCGCATTCGGTGAACACGACGCGCTCGGTGCGTAGTCGGCTGAGATCGTCGTCGCGGAAGTCGTGGCCGTCGAACTCCCTTTCGGCCCAGACCGTTTCGCCTTCGCCCACGCGGTCAGCCGCGCAGCGACGTGAGGCTGTTCAGCGCGTACTCGGTGATGGCGATCAGCGCGGCCTTCGTCGAGTGGCGGTCGCGGGCATCGACGGTGATCACGGGGATGCTGTCGCGCAGCGCCAGTGCCTTGCGCACCGCATGTGCGGGATGCTTTGGCGCCCCGTCGAATTCGTTGATTGCGATCAGGAAGGGCAGTTTGCGCGCCTCGAAGAAGTCAACCGCGGCGAAGCTGTCCGCCAGGCGTCGCACGTCGACGAGGACGATCGCGCCGATGGCGCCGCGCACCAGGTCGTCCCACATGAACCAGAACCGGCGCTGTCCAGGCGTGCCGAACAGGTAGAGCACCAGGTCCTCGTCGAGGGTGATGCGGCCGAAGTCCATCGCCACGGTGGTGGTGTTCTTCATCGGGGTGGCGTCGAGACCGTCGACCCCCTCCGACGCGTTGGTCACCAACGCCTCGGTACGCAGCGGCATGATTTCCGACACCGCCCCCACGAACGTCGTCTTGCCGGCGCCGAAGCCACCGGAGATGACGATCTTCGTCGAGGCGGCGTCCCGCCTCTCAGAGCGCTCGTAGGCCACGCAGCGTCCTTTCTATCAGTTCGCGTCGTTCGTCGTCGGTGGTGGAATCACCCAGGGTGGTGTGCACCCGCAGACAACCCTGCGTCACGAGGTCGCCGATCAGCACCCGCGCCACGCCGAGCGGCAAGGATAAAACGGCGGCGATCTCGGCGACCGACGGGCTATCGGCGCACAGGGTCAGGATCTGGCCGCGCACGTCGTTTCCCGGCCAGCGCGGTGGCTTAGTCGAGGCCAGCGTCTCGATCGGGGCCTCCAGCGGCAGATTGATGCGGGAATCGGTACGGCCGGCCGTCAGGGTGTACGGCCGGACCAGTTGCGGTCCGTCCGTATCGTCCCGTTCCCAGACCGATCCCCCGGTCGCTTCGCGTCTGCCCTCCGGATGCTCCATAGGCGACTCACGAGTGCTGCCGGGCGCGTCGCGACGACTGGACCATGGCACCCACCCGTTCCACCAGAATGGCCATCTCGTAACCGATCTGGCCGATGTCGCAGTTTCGGGTCGCCAGCGTCGCGAGGTTGGAGCCGTTGCCGACGCGCATCAGCAGCAGATACCCGTTCTCCATCTCGACGACGGACTGCAGCACGTACCCACCGTCGAAGAGCTGCGAGGCGCCCGTCGACAGGCTCGCGAGGCCCGAGGCCACCGCGGCGAGTTGGTCGGCCCGTTCGATCGGCATGTGCTCACTGGCGGCCATCAGCAGGCCGTCGGCGGACACCAGGGCGGCGTGCGAGACGCCGGATACTTCGCGAGCGAACTTGGAGACCAGCCAGTCGAGCGAATCGCGCTGCGTCGAACGGGGCGGATTGGTCATTCTTTATCGGTTCCTCTGGGCTCTTGGGCATGTGATCGGCCGGCATGCACGCCACCGAAATGGTTGCTGATGCTTGCGCGGACAGCGTCTGGATCGCGCGGCGGAATCGAGCGCCCGCCGGTGTCGAACTCAGTCGCCGATGCTACCTCGTCGTCGCGGTCGTCGCTCCTGTGAGCACCGCCGTTGAAACGGTGGCCACCGTGGACCGAACCGTTGGGCCCGGCGGAATCGACCGTGCCCGGCACCAGACGCGCGCCGGGCTGACGCACCGGCAGACCCTCCTCGGTGTGCTCGGTGACCGGCGCGTCCTCTGCTGCGGCCGCCGCTGACCAGCCGTGATCCCACACCGATTCCCAACTCAGGTCGTCGCTCTTGACCAGTTCGGTGGGATCGACGAGCCACTCGGACACCATCCTCTGGTAGATCGCGTCGTCGGCACCGGCCGTCTGGGACGGTTCGTGCACTGCGTGCCGCGCGACCTGGGGATGCGCCTGCTCGCCCGTGACCGGCCGCTCGCGCTGTGGGCGTGCCTGCGGCTGCCGCTCGGCCGCCGGTGGTGGCGCTGGCGCACCGTTGCTGGCGGCCTGCGCCCGGGACGCGAAGAACGCCGACGTGTCTCTGGGGGCGCGGTCAACGTCGGGCTCCGGCGTGACCGGCTGCCCCCACGGCGCCGGCTCGGCCGTCTGCGCCGGCATCGAGTCCGCCGGCCACAGCTCCTCGGCGGGCCACTCCTCCTCCGGCTGTTCCGCCGCGGGCTGGGCCAGCGAGGTCGGGATGTCGGAGATTCCGCTGGCGCCGGGATTGCGCTGCGGCAACAACGCGACGGGCATATCGGAGTGGCCGTTGAGGTACTCCTGGCCGGGCTGATCGATGTGGTCGGTGTAGTCGTGATCCTCATCCAGCGCCAGGGCGGTGTGGATGCCCGCGTGGGCATCGGCGGGTGTCCCGTACTCGGGGCCACCGAACTGATCGGGTGCCCCAGCCTTGACGAGCAGCTCGGACGGCACAAACACACCGGCGGTGGTGCCCGAATTCGGTTCGCCCGCAATCGTGCTGCGCAACCTCACTACCAGCCCGTGCTCCGCGGCGAGCCGCCCGACCACGAACAGACCCATGTGCCGCGCGGTGTAGGGGTTGACCTCGCCACCCGACTGCAGACGGGTGTTGGCCACCCGTAGATCCGATTCGGTCATGCCGATGCCGATGTCGCTGACCTCGATGACGAGCCCGCCGTTGCCCGTGTGCACCGCCGACACCCGGACTTGGGAGATCGGCGGCGAGTAGCGCAGCGCGTTGTCGAGCAGCTCGGCCAGGAGGTGCACCAGATCGCCCGCGACGGCGCCGTGGATCTCGCTGTCGGGCACCGTCGCGGTGACCACCCGGGTGTAGTCCTCCACCTCGGATGCTGCGGCGTTGATGATCGCCGACACCGGCACCGGCTCGGCCTGCTCTCGGGGCACCCTTGCGCCCGCGAGCACCAGCAGGTTGGCGCCGTTGCGGCGCATCCGCGCGGCGAGGTGATCCAGGCGGAACAGGCTCTCCAGCCGCTCGGGGTCCTCCTCGTCGCGCTCGAGGCGGTCGATCAGGGAGAGCTGCTGGTCCACCAGCGACCGGCTGCGCCGCGACAGCGTCTCGAACATGTCGCTCACCTGCAGCTGCAGCTGTGACTGCTCACCGGCCAGCAGGATGGCCTGCTCGTGCAGCTCGTCGACGGCGTGCGCGACCTGCCCGACCTCTTCGGAGGTGAGCACGGGAATCGGCTGGACGGGCCCAGGCTCCCCACCCCCGCGGACCCGCTCGATCTCGCGGGCCAAATCGTTGTGCGCCACCCGCAGGGCGCTGTCGCGCAGCCGGCGCAGCGGACGCACCAGCGAACGCGCCACCAGGATGACCAGCAGCAGCACCAGCAGGATCGCGCCGATGACGATCGCGGTGTCTCGGATCGCGGCGGTGCGCTGCGCCGCGGCCTGGCTCTCCACCGCGCCCGTCACCGCGGTCGACGTGTCGGCGATCATCTTGTTCGCGATCTGGTTGGTGACCTGAATCGATGCGCCCAGGTCGGGGTTGTTGACCAGCAGGGCGGCCGGGTCGGACATGATCGACATCCGCTTGACGAACTCTTGCTGCAGCTTCTGGGCCTCGGGCGAACCGACCCCGAGCACCTGGCTCATGCCGAACAGCGTCGACGGCTCGGTGCCGGCCACCGTATTCATCGACATGCGCAGCTCGGGGTCGGGCAGCTGACCGCCGAGGTTCACCAGCAGCTGCTGAATCATCATCTGACCCCGGGCGCCGACAGCCCGGCTCAAACCGAGCGTCTCGGCGCGGATGCGTTCGTCGTCGACCCGGACCGAGCCGTTGATCGCGTCCTCGGCGGTCAGCAGGATCGGCGTGTACGCCTGCACCCGGTCGCGCAGCCCGATGCTGTTGGCCGTGACCTTGTCCATCAGCGCCTGGCCGGCGCCGATCATCGTGGTGACGCCCTTGCTGACATCCGGCGCGATGTCGGTGTCGGCCAGCCGTCGCTGCAATTCCTG
>JAVRPG010000271.1:0-7710 GCA_032162325.1 Mycobacterium sp.
TGACATCGGTGGCCGAGCGGGAATCCATTGCTTGGGCGCTACGGCAAGCAGTGTGCGAAGTCCGCTTCGGCGGCAGCCCGCTGTCGCCGCGGATTCCGGTGCACTCCACCAACATTGCGGCGGCCGAGGATCTGATCGATGCCATCACGCTGCGGCTGCACTCACCGCGGCCGGTGAGCGCGCGTGGAATGGCGCGGCTGCGTGTCGTGATGTCCGACGGGTGCGGACCGCTGTACCGGTTCGGTCGGGGTGACCTCAGCGGCCGACTCGGCGCTGCACTCGCAGCGCTCTAGACCGACAGCACCGCCGCCCCCGCGATGCGGCCCTCACTCAGATCGGACAGCGCCGCATCAGCTCGGCTGAGCGGATAGTGCGGGCTGGTCACCTCGATGTGGTGCTGTCCGGCGAATGCCAGGAATTCGCGCGCATCATTGCGGGTGTTGGAGGTCACCGATCGCACCTGCCGCTCCTGGAAGAGGTGGCGTTCGTAGTTCAGCGCGGGGATATCGCTGAGATAGATGCCCGCAATGGCCAGCGTGCCGCCACGGTCGAGCGCCTCGAGGGCGGGCAGCACCAGATCACCGACGGGCGCGAACAAGATCGCGGCGTCCAGTGCCACCGGCGGACGATCGGTAGCGCCTTGTGCCGAGGCCGCCCCCAGTGACAGCGCCAGCTCGCGGGCTCGCTCACCGCGGGTCATGACGTGCACCTCCGCGCCCTGCGCGAGAGCTACCTGGGCGGTGAGATGTCCGCTGCCGCCGAATCCATAGATGCCAAGCCGGCCGCCCGAAGGCAGGTCGGCGCGCAACAGTGAGCGGTAGCCGATGATGCCGGCACACAGCAAGGGGGCCAGTTCGGTGTCGGAGTAGCCGCCCGGCAGATGGTGTGCGAACGCCGCTGGGACAGTGGCGAATTCGGCGTAGCCGCCGTCGGCGTCCCAGCCGGTATATCGGGATTCGGGGCAGAGATTCTCCTGCCCGCGGACGCAGAACTTGCAGTGCCCACAGGTGTGCCGCAGCCACGCGATGCCGACGCGGTCACCGACCGCGAACTCGTCGCCGGCGTCCTGGCCCATCGCGGCGACCTCACCGACCACCTCGTGGCCGGGGATCACTCCCGGCCGGTGCACCGGCAGGTCGCCCTCGGCGACGTGCAGATCGGTACGGCACACACCGCAGGCGTGCACGGCGACAAGGAGTTCACCCGGCCCTGGCTGCGGCACGTCCACCGTGACGCGGTCCAGCGGATAGGTGGTCATCGGGCCCGGTCGTCGAACCCGCCACGCGCTCATGGTTGGGGCGGCCATCCCCCCATGGTGCTCGCCCGCCCAGAGTTATGCGCCCGCTACGTCTTTCGCTGCACCAACCCGACGATCCACAGCAGGATCACCGACCCGAGGATCGCGGTGAAGAAGGTGAACCACCACCCGCCCTCAGCGGTGTCGAACCAGAAGCTGAGCAGGAACCCGCCGATCAGCGCGCCGACCGTGAATCCGTAGGGAAAATCCCGATTCCCAATCGGTCACGACGACATAACCTAGGTATAACAGAGCGGCCGCGACGCGGTGGAGGTGATGGACATGCGCCGACACAAGCGAAGGCCACCTGCGGGGAGCTGGTACCGCGCGCTGATTCGCGCAGCGACCACGCCGTCACGGACTAGTACCGGTTACGGGCACGGTACAGGCGAAGAAGGGGTGAAGTATGAAAACACTTGTGGCAGTCGCGATTAGCGGACTTGTAGCCAGCGGTATCGCCCTGGCCGCACCGGCGAGCGCCGGTTGTCAGGGCGGGTGGACGCCGTGGGCGGGCGGCACCACATGCGACGGACCGATCGCCGGGGACGGAACGTTTCAGCGCTGCGTCACCGCGGGTGCGATGGGATTCGGCGGCACGAACTGCTTCCTGGCCAACGTCAACAATCTCGAGGGTCAGCAGCCGTACGTCGGCCCATGAAAACCCAACCGCCGGTTAGCCAGCCGGCATCATTCCTGGTGCGTTGTTCGGGTCGACCGGAACCGGCACGCCGACGTTGGGGCTCTGACCGGGCACATTCGTGCCGCCCGCAGGTGGTGGAGGCGCGTTGGGATCCGGCGGCGGCGGCGGAGGAGGCGTCCACGGCCTGATCGACTGCGCCAGCGTGATGGCCTCGCCCGTCGGCACCGGGTTCGTGGCGGTGCCCAGCCAGACCACGAACCACCGCTCGGGCGTGCGCTGGCCCCGCGGCGTGCCCGCGGGGGTGGGCGCTCCAACGACTCCGGCCCAGATCTGGCCGTTGGGCTTGTTCGTGTCGGTGAACTTCACCTCGTAGTACGACGCGACACCCGACATGCCCGCCGCATTGAGCGGGACGGTCTGCTGATTGATACGAGTGCCGGGGAAGGGCATGAAGAACTCACCCATGTCCGACGCGAGCCGCTGGGCCGCCTTCGTGTTGTCGGTCTCGGCGCCTGCGAACAGCTTCAGGTCGAGCCGTCCGAGCAGCACGCTGGTGTCGTTGGGCGGCTGCGGGGGCTCCGGCGCGCCAGCCGGCGGTGGGGGCGGAATCTTGTTCAACAACGCTTGTCCGTAGGACAGCTGGGTCGCGTCGGCCACTTTCCAGCCCGCAGGCACCACGTAGCTGAAGCCGCCCGCGGCGTTGTCGACGCGGCCCGGCTCCGGCGGCGCAGGTGGCGGCGCGTTGGGATCGGCAGGCGGAGGCGGCGGCGCGTTGGGGTCGGCAGGCGGAGGTGGCGGGGCGTTGGGGTCGGCGGGCGGAGGTCCCTGCAGGAACGTGTTGCCCGCTGGCGGCGGAGGCGGAGGCGGCGTGGGTTCGGGGTCCGCATTGGCCACCGAGGGCAGTGTCAGCGCGACCACGGTGGCACCGGTCAGCGCCGCGATCGCCAGCGTCTTCGAGAGGCCCTTGCGGTGTTCAGATATCGCGTCCGGCTGATCCATGTGGAAGAAACTACCGTGTTACGGCCGTGACGCAAGTGTGAGTTGCTCAAATAGTGCTCAGCTGAAAGATTGCTGTATGCGGAAGAATTACTGAGAGCGGCCATTTGATCCGATTGCTGGCATGACGAGGCCCCCGCGCGTCGCGCGGGGTGATCGAACCCACTTGCGCCCCCGTGGTTTGTGGTCGATTCAGACCGTTGATCGCACCGGCGAACCGCACCGTTACGGGCTCGGATGGACGGTGACCTCCTGGGCCTTCACCGAGAAGTAAACGCGATCGCCGGGCGCCAGCCGCAAGTCGGCCGCCGATTCGGAGGTGATGTCGGCGGCGAGCCCAGGCGCGCCGTCGGGCTGCTCGTCAGCGCGCACCCGGATCACGGATCCGCGGCTGTCGAGTTCGGCGACCGTCACTTCGACGGTGTTGCGGGGGCTGCCGTGTGGCTTGTCGCGATACACGGCAACCGCCGCCGGGTTGAACAGCGCCACCGCTGACTCGCCGGCCACCATGTCGGGTCCCGGGCTGCCGTGCCAGGTCGTCCCCCACTGTGTCGTCAGCTCGCCATCGGCGTCCGCGGTGCCCCCGACCAGGTTCACCCCGGCGAACCGTGCGCCGAACCGGCTGCGCGGTGTCGTCAAAACCGTTGCAGCCGAGCCTGATTCGGCGATCCGGCCCGTCTCGAGCACCAGCACCCGGTCGGCCAAAGTGAGCACATCGAGGAGGTCGTGGGTGATCAGCACCGCGGAGCGGTCGTCACGGGCCAGCACGCGGCGCAGCACCTTGCGCATCGCGGTGGCCGCAGCGACGTCCAGCCCTGCCAGCGGCTCGTCGAGCAGCAACACGTCGGGTTCGGCGGCTAGCGCTCGGGCCAACGCCACCCGCTGAGCCTGCCCGCCGGACAACTGCCGCGGCATCCGGTCGGCGAGGTCGGCCGCATCGACCTCGGCGAGCCAATGTGCCGCCGCCGCACGGGAACTGCGTGGGGCGAACGCCACATTGCGGGTGACGGTCAGGTGCGGAAACAACAACGGGTCCTGGAGCAGCAGGCCGACGCGGCGGTCGTGGGTGGCGACGTGAACTCTCGCCGCGGTGTCGGTCAGCACGCGTTGCCCGACGCGCACGACACCGCGGTCAGGGTGCACCAGCCCCGCGATCACGTGCAGGGCCGTCGACTTGCCCGCGCCGTTGAGGCCAAGCACGGCCAGCACCTGGCCGGCGGCGACGTCGAATTCGATGTCGAAGCCGCGATTTTCGACGACGGCCTGCAGCGCAACCCCGGTCACGTCGGGCTCCAGGCATTGGCGCCCCGTAATTGGCGGCTGCCCAGTCCGACGACGACAACGGCGGCCACGGCGACGAGCAGTAGGGACAGTGCGACCGCCGCGTCGGCGTCGCTTTCACGCTGCAGGTAGATCTCCAACGGCAGCGTTCGGGTGACGCCCTCACGGGAGCCTGCGAAGGTCAGCGTCGCGCCGAACTCACCCAGTGACCGCGCGAACGCCAGCATCGCGCCGGAGATCAGGCCCGGCGCCAACAGAGGCAACGACACCCGCCACCACACCGTTGTCGGCCGGGCTCCGAGCGTGGCGGCGACCACCTCATAGTCGGCTCCGGCCGTGCGCGCGGCGCCTTCCAGCGCGATGACCAGGAACGGCAACGACACGAAGGTCTGCGCCAGCACCACGGCCGTTGTCGTGAACGCGATCTGGATGCCCGCGGCGTTGAGGTACTCCCCGATCAGCCCGAGCCGGCCGAACGCGTACAGCAGCGCGATGCCCCCGACCACCGGCGGTAACACCAGCGGTAGCAGGATGAGCGGCCTGGCAAGTCGCACCAGCCGCGCGTTGCTGCGGGCCAAAACCAGCGCCATCGGCACGCCAAGCAGCACGCACAGCGCCGTGCTTGCCGCCGCGGTCTCGAGGCTCAGCATGAGCGCTGTGGTCGACGACTTGCTGGTGATCAGCGACCAGAAGTGCGGCCAGTCCACCTTCGTGGCGACCGCGATCAGTGGCACCACGACGAACAGCGCCCCGACGGCGGCGGGGAGGTAGATCCAGCGGGGCAGCCCGGCCGAGGTGGCTACTCGCTGCACAAATCATGACCCTATGGCACGTTGACGAAACTGTTGCCGTGTCGCATGCGCGCCGAGTTTCATCCCCTAGCTACTGTCCAGTAACATGACGCTCACTCGCTGGGGTTCAGCGTTGAACGCAGGCAGGAGGTCATCGTGATGGAGGTGCTCGTCACCGGCGGCGATACAGATCTGGGACGCACGGTTGCGGAGAGTTTCCGCGATGCGGGCCACCGGGTCGTGATCGCCGGCGCACGCCGCGACGACCTCGAGGTCGCCGCCAAGGAACTCGATGTCGACGCGATCGTGTTCGACAACACGGACCCGGCCAGCCTCGAAGAGGCGCGCGGGCAGTTCCCGCACCACCTGGACACCATCGTCAACGTCCCCGCCCCGCGCTGGGACGCCGGCGACCCACGCACCTACTCGCTGGCCGACCTCGCCGCGGCATGGCGCAACAACCTGGACGCGACGGCCGTGTCGGCGGTGCTGACCGTGCAGATCCTCGGCGATCACCTGCGCTCTGGCGGCTCTATCGTCAACGTCATCCCCGAGCATCCCCGCGAGGGCAGCGCAGAGGCCGCCGTGAAGGCAGCCATCTCGGACTGGACCGCCGGGCAGGCCACGCACTTCGGCACTCGAGGCATCACCGTCAACGCGGTGGCGTCCGGGCGCAGCGCCGAGCCGGGCTACGACGGCCTGTCCCGCACCCCGGCGCCGGTGGCCGCGGAGATCGCGCGGCTCGCGCTATTCCTCGCCACGCCGGCTGCCCGCCACATCACCGGGCAGACGCTGCATGTCAGCCAAGGGGCACTGGCCAACTTCGGCTGATATTCCCAGTTCGCCGACAGCTAAACGGGGTGACCGCCCCCGCTTAATTGTGGTTAACGTGAACGGCGTGACCATCAAACTCGGACTTCAGATCCCCAACTTCTCGTACGGCACCGGCGTCGCCGAACTGTTCCCGACCGTGATCGCCCAGGCACAGGAGGCCGAGGCGGCAGGTTTCGACTCCGTCTTCGTGATGGGACCACTTCTACCAGCTGCCCGCCCTGGGCACTCCTGACCAGCCGTTGCTGGAGGCCTATACGGCCCTCGGCGGGTTGGCGACGGCGACCGAGCGCGTGCAGCTGGGCACGCTGGTCACCGGCAACACCTACCGCAACCCCACACTGCTGGCCAAGGCCATCACCACGCTGGACGTGGTGAGCCAGGGCCGCGCCGTCCTCGGCGTCGGAACCGGTTGGTTCGAGCTCGAGCATGATCAGCTGGGTTACGAATTCGGCACCTTCACCGACCGCTTCAACAAGCTCAACGAGGCGCTGCAGATCATCCTGCCGATGCTCGAGGGCGAACGGCCGACGTTCTCCGGGAAGTACTACCGCACCGAGGTGGCGATGGCGAGTCCGCGCTTCCGCGAACACATTCCGCTGATGATCGACGGCAGTGGCGAGAAGAAGACGATTCCCTTGGCCGCCAAGTACTTCGACCATCTCAACATCATCGCCGGGTTCGACGAACTGCCACGCAAGGTTGAGGTGGTCAAGGATCGCTGTGAGGAGATCGGCCGCGACCCTGCGACTTTGGAGACCAGCATGCTGGTCATGGCGCTGATTGACGAGAACGCCACGGAGGACCTGATCCCTGACGAACTCAGACGGAATGTCGCGTTTGGTGGCCCCGATCAGGTCGCCGACCAGATCAAGTCCAAGGTTCTCGACGCAGGCGTCGACGGGGTGATCCTCAGCCCGATCACCAGCTTGAACGGGTATCGGCCCGGGGACATCACCGCGGTGGCCGAGAAGCTGAGGCCGCTCGTCGCCGCTTGAGCAAACGGCGACGTGGCATATCTCACCGCGCTGCTGGGATCCATCGCGGCTACCGTGGTGTCTGTATAAGTGCACGTGTAGTCCGTCGAGGAGCCCAAAATGAGCCATCCCGGAGCCACTGCCACTGATAGGCACAGAGTCGTCATCATTGGTTCGGGCTTTGGCGGCCTGACCGCCGCCAAGGCACTCAAGCGCGCCGACGTCGACATCAAGATGATCGCCAAGACAACCCACCACCTGTTCCAGCCTCTGCTCTACCAGGTGGCCACCGGCATCATCTCCTCGGGCGAGATCGCCCCGCCCACCCGGATGATTCTGCGCAATCAAAAGAATGCACAGGTACTGCTGGGCGAAGCTACCCATGTCGACTTACGAAATAAGACCGCCACGTCGGAGTTGCTCGGCCACACCTACGTCACCCCCTTCGACAGCCTGATCATCGCGGCAGGCGCGGGCCAGTCGTATTTCGGCAACGACCATTTCGCCGAGTTCGCGCCCGGCATGAAGTCGATCGACGACGCACTGGAGTTGCGCTCTCGCATCCTCGGCGCTTTCGAGCAGGCCGAGCGGTCCAGCGATCCCGCGCGGCGCGAAAAGCTGTTGACGTTCACCGTCGTCGGCGCAGGCCCGACGGGCGTCGAGATGGCCGGGCAGATCGCCGAACTCGCCGACCACACGCTCAAAGGCGCGTTCCGGCATATCGATTCGACCACGGCGCGGGTAATCCTGCTCGACGCCTTGCCCGCAGTCCTGGCGCCGATGGGCGAAAAGCTCGGCAAGAAGGCGCAGGCCCGGCTGGAGAAGATGGGCGTCCAGATCCAGCTCGGCGCCATGGTCACCGATGTGGACCGCAACGGCATCACGGTCAAGGACTCC
>JAVRPG010000272.1:0-5237 GCA_032162325.1 Mycobacterium sp.
AAGCGCGTGACCGAGGAACTGTTCAACGACGTCGATGAGGTAGGCATACGGTGCCTCGGAGACGTCGAATGCGAACGGCTCGTCGTATTCGTGGGTGTCGCCGATGGTCAGCCCGCCGTGCAGACGCTGCACACACAGCAGTTGCATCCGGTGCTCGCTGGCAACCGGTTCCTGGGATTCGTTGCGCTGCAGCTCATGCAGGGCCGGTCCGGCATAACCGGGGTAATAACGGAAGCTGTCGCCGTCGGCGATGGCGGTTGTCAACGGTTCGCCAAGCGGTTCCGTCTGCATCATCTGCAGCCGCACGCGGCGCACCGGGAGGTTGCCTGCGAGCTCGCGAACGAGGCCGCCGTGCGCGGCGCCCGCGCACACCAGCACCAGGTCGCCCTCGTGCCGAGCACCGCTCTCGTCGATGACGGTCTGCCCCTCGACCGACCGCGCCTCGGTGTGCGGAAGGAAGGTGTATCGCCCGGTGGCTGCCATGTATTCGCGCATTGCGGGTAGCGCTTGTCTGGACTCGACGGCGGCGTCGAGGGAACAGTGGAGGCCCGCCAGGTACGTACCGCGCAACGCCGGGTTCAGCGCGCGAACCCGGTCCGCGTCCAGCAGGGTGAAGCCGCGGCATTCCGCGTCCACGCGTGTTACCACCTCGTCCGCAACCGCGACCTCACGTTCCGTGCGCAGCAGCGTCAGCGATCCGGCCGGGCGAAAGCCGATACCTGGGATCTCGGCGCCGAGTTTCTCCCACAGTTCGCGGGCCCGCAGCGTGGCCGCCAGCTCGTCGGTGGCTCGGCCCGACACCCAGATCAGGCCGAAATTGCGTACCGTCGCCCCGCGGGCCTCCGCTTCGCGTTCCAACTGGACGACCTCGTGCCCCCGGCCGATCGCCTCGAGAGCCTGCGCGGTTCCGAGGATGCCGCCCCCGACGATCGTCACCCGCATGCCGGGTCACCCTTCCGACTCCCCGCAACGACGCCGAGACGACAAGGTGTGGTTGCGCGGAACAACAGGTGAAGAATTGGTATAGACCAATCTCGGGTACGCTTGCACCATGGCCGTTCTCGAAGAAGTCGGTCAGCTGCTGGACTCGCTGCGCGGGGTCTGGGATGAAGATGCCGTCGACGAACTCGACCATGCGCTGCAATCCGCCGCACAGGCGTTGGCCGATGGCGCCGACGACGAATTGGTGCTCGCCGCCGCCCTCCACGACCTGGCACACAGCCCGTTACTGGGCGAGGTGCGGGCGCAGCACCACGAGCGCGTCGCACGGGACTGGCTGACGCCCCGGTTCGGTGAGCGGGTCGGCTGGCTCGCGGGCGCGCATGTCGCCGCCAAGCGCTACCTCGCCGCTACCGATCCCGACTACGCGACCACTCTGTCCGACGTCTCGGTCGCCTCCTTGCACCACCAGGGCGGCTCGGGAGTCGACCAGGGTTTCGTCGACCATCCGTGGTGGGCCGATGCGCTGCGGCTGCGGCGTTACGACGACGCCGCGAAGGACCCTCGCGGGGTCGCGGCGTCGATCGACGACGTGCTGCGCATCGCGGAACGCGTCCTGGTTCAAAGGCTTTCGCGATGAGCCAGCCGCAACGGCTACCGAAGCCGTACCTGGTGCGCACGGCCGTCGATGACATACTCGCCGACCTCGCCGAGGGCGATAGTGTTCCGCCCGAGCGGGAGCTGGCGGCTCGGTTCGGAGTGTCGCGAGAAACGGTTCGCCAGGCCCTGCACGAGCTGTTGGTTGAGGGACGCATAGAGCGGCGTGGCCGCGGCACCGTGGTGTCTCGGCCCAAACTCGTCCAGCCGTTGTCGCTGCGGTCGTACACGGAGGGCGCCCCCGAACGCGGGCGGGTGCCGGGCCGTCTGCCTGTCACCTGGGAGGACATTCCGGCGTCGGCGGAAATGGCGGAGGCGCTGGAGATTTCGGCAGGCGACACCGTCATGCACGTGGAGCGGGTGTTGCTCGCCGACGGCCAACGCATCGGGTTGGAGAGCACCTACCTGCCGAAAAGCCGGTTCGAAGCGTTTCCCGAGACCTTCGACCCGTCCACGTCGCTGTACGCGGCCATCCGCGACGCAGGTGTGGAATTCGGCTCCGCCGTCGAGCGCATCGAGACGGTCCTGCCGTCACCGCGCGAGGCCGCGCTGCTGGAGTCGACCACGGCCATGCCGATGCTGTTGCTCAACCGCCGTTCCCTCGATGTCGACGGGCAGCCGATCGAGCTGGTCCGCGCCCTGTACCGCGGAGACCGCATCGCATTCGAAACTCGCCTGGCGTAACACTGGTTGCGTGCCGAGCGACTTCCATCCCGAACTGCTTAGGCCCGCGGTACCCGCGGTGGGGTGAAGCCGGAGGCGTCGCCGCCCAGCGCCGCGGTCGCCTGCGTGGCGAGTTGGTTGTGCGGCTGCCCCAGATCGATGCGGCTGACCTCTTCGAGGCGCCGATACTGATCGTCGTCCAGTCCGACGTCCAACGACGCGAGATAGGAGTCGGTCTGTTCGACAGTGCGCGGGCCGATGATCGGAACCAGCGCCGTCGACGACCGCCGTGCCCGCTCGAGCAGCCACGCCACCGCGACCTGCGCGGCTGGTACGCCGATCTGATCCGCGGTCTCGAGCACCGCGTCGACCGTCGCGGTCTTCACCGGCTCGTCTTCGGTGTGCACGAGGCGGTTCCAGTCGGTGAGCCGGCCCGCCGTACCGGAGCGATACTTTCCGGACAGCAGCCCACCGCCGAGCGGCGACCACAGCGCCACTCCGAGCCCCATGGCCTCCGCCATGGGCAGGTTCTCCCGGTCAGCGCTGCGTTCGACGAGGCTGTACTCCAGCTGAACCCCCGAAACCGGGATGAGCCCTCGCAATTCGGCCAGGGTCGCCGCACGCGCGGACATCCACCCCGGGAAATTCGACAACCCGGCGTAGAGGATCTTGCCGCCGCGCGCCAAGTCGTCGAGGCCGCCCACGATCTCCTCGATCGGGGTGACCAGATCGGGGAAGTGCACCCACAGCAGGTCGATGTAGTCGGTGCCGAGCCGGCGCAGACTGCCTTCGACGGAGCGGAACATGGCGCGTCGGCCGTTGCCGGTCTGCAACACGCCATTACCCTCGGGACCTCCGATGGCGAACTTCGTCGCGACGGTGAACTGGTCACGCCTGCCGGCGAGCATGTGGCCCAGGATCTCTTCGGACTCACCGACCTGGTAGCTCGCCGCGGTGTCAATGAAGGTGCCGCCGGCATCGGCGAACCTGTCAAAGATCTTGGGAATGTCGTCGGGTTCGGCGCCGTAACCCCAGCGACTCCCGAAACTGCCAGCACCCAGCGCCAGCGCCGAGACGCGAAGGCCGTTGTTGCGACCGAAGGTGAAATGTTCCATGGGACGGTCAACCCGTCCACCGCTGAGTTTATTCGGATAAACGCAGACCTCGACCGATGCGATCGGGTCAGGTGTCGGCGAGTTCCCGCGGCACCACGAACACGTCGACCAGCGCACCGTTTCGCCACACCGTCATCTCGAGACGGCGGGCGATCGTGTCCTCGACCATCAGCTTTTGGATCGCGGTCGCGGTAACGATGTTGTGCCCGTCGACGCTGACAACAATGTCGCCGCGGCGAAGACCCGCCTCGGCGGCAGGGCTGCCGCGCACCACGCTCGCGATCTGCAGCCCGGTGGCAGTGCCGAGTTTGGCGGCGAGCGCAGGAGCGACCGGGATGTGTGCGCCCGCGATGCCCAGCCAGGCCCGGCGCACCCGGCCCATGCTCATTAGCGACGCGATGATTCGGTGCGTCGACTCGTTGACCGGAACCGCAAGTCCCAGACCGACTCCCGCGACCGCGGTGCTGACGCCGACCATCCGGCCCCGCCCGTCGGCGAGCGCGCCGCCGCTGTTGCCTGGATTGAGCGCGGCGTCGGTCTGGATCACCTCGTCGACCACCCGACCTGATTTCGTCGGCAACGAGCGTCCGAGTCCGGACACGATGCCTGCGGTAACGCTGCCTGCAAGGCCGAGCGGATTGCCGACAGCCACCACGAGCTGGCCCACCCGCAGATCCTCGGCGCGTCCCATCGCGACCGGCGCAGGCACCGCGTCGCGTGCCTTGAGGACAGCCAGATCGGACAGCACGTCGCGGCCGACGACGTCGACCTTCACGGTGGTGCCGTCGGTGAACGCCGCTTCGGCGCCGCTGGCCCCGGCAACGACGTGGGCGCTGGTCAGCAGGTAGCCGTCGGGCGTGATGACGCTGGCGCTGCCGCTGCCCTCGCCGCGCGAGGTACGGACCGCGAGGCTGGCGACGCTGGGCAGCACCGTGCGAGCGACCGTGGTGACTACGGTCGAGTACGCGTCCAGCGCTTCCTCGTCGTCGGGCAGGCGGTCTTCGGCCATAACCCAGTTAGCGCCTGTCGGGCAGCGGCTATGCCGTGGTTCGCCACCGGCAGAACTCAGCCGCGCTCGAAAACCACCTCGCCAGCGACGACGGTGGCGGCCACCATCTGTGCGTCGAGTTCGCTCAGCACCTCGGCGGGTGGCGCCGCCAGCACACACAGGTCGCCGGGCTGGCCCGGCACAACGGTGCGCACGTCGGTGGGCTGGCTCGATATGCCGAAGAACATGGTCAAAGCGTCACGCGCCGTGACACATTCGTCGGCGCCGAGGATCGCACCGCCCGCGGTGGTGCGGCGCACCGCCGCCCGCATGCTGGCCCACGGATCGCCCTCGCCGAAGGGCATGTCGGTGGACAGCGCGACCTTGACCCCGGCGCTGCGCAATGATGCCACCCGCCACAATTCGTGGTGTTCGGCGTCGGGGATGTCGGCCAGGTACTGGTCGCCGCGCTCGGCGACGAAGTTGGGCTGGGTGACGACGGTGACATTTAGGTTAGTCAGTTCCGCGATGCTGTCGTTGGGCACCACGGCCGCGTGTTCGATGCGGTCCTGCGGGTGAGTGCCCACCTCGCGCAGCGCCGAGAGCGTCACCACGAGCTGGGCGGCCGTCACGCAGTGCACCGCCACCGGAGCGTCGGCGGCGTGGCGTTCGGCGATCCACGCGGTCAGTTCGTCGAGGTCGAGGTCGCCGTCGTGCAGGATGCGCTTGCCAGGCGCCAGGCAGTGCGCGCGCTGACGCAGCTCGCCGCGCCGGTGTGCCGCCATCAGCTTCACGATGTCACTGACTTCGTAGTCGGGTGTCGCGTCGGTGACGCCGGTGACGCCGTACTCGCACAGCCTGAGGCTGACCTCGGC
>JAVRPG010000273.1:0-2731 GCA_032162325.1 Mycobacterium sp.
AGCAACCAGCCCAGTGACATGAACACGGCGTAGACCACACCGTGCACCAGGAAGGTCTTGGCGATGCCGGCCGAATCGGTGCCGAACAGGTCCAGCATCTCGGTCGACCACGGCGACGCGATCAGCGCGCCACCACCGAAACCCATGATCGCCAGCCCGGTCGCCATGCCAGGCTTGTCGGGGAACCACTTGATCAGGGTCGAGACCGGCGAGATGTACCCGATGCCCCAGCCGATTCCACCCAGCAGCCCGTAACCGAATAGCACCAGCCAGTACTGGTGCATCGCCAGTCCGGCGGAACCGACCAGCCAGCCACCGCAGAAACAGCACATCGCGGTGAACATGGCAGCGCGCGGCCCATTGCGATCGACCCAGGTGCCGAAGATCGCGGCCGACAGCCCGAGCACGACGATGCCGACCGTGAACGGCAGGGCGCTGAGCGTGCCGGAAATGTGCAGCGCTCCTTCCAGGGGCTTCTTGAACACGCTCCACGAGTACGCGGCGCCGATCGACAGGTGAATCGACAGCGCGGCGGGTGGGACCAGCCAGCGGCTCCAGCCCGGTGGGGCGACGATGCGTTCGCGGCTGAAGAAGGACGCTGTCACGTAGAGGCCTCCGTCTGATTGGGTGATCGTGCTCACAAGGGTTTACCACGCGCCTCCGTCACCCGACACCTCGAGGCGGCCAAAGCACGCGGCACCCACCGCACTGAAACTTATTGCCCTACATGATAATTCCGCCTAGTTGCGTTGCCAGTTCGGATGCAGCAACAGCGGTGTAGGCCGGTGGTTGTTAGCTTTGCCGGGATCGAACGCGGGCAAGAAAGCCGTCCGCCAACCGATCGACGAAACCTTCATCGAGCGGCTCACGCGTGACAAGCGCGCGGTAGAACAACGGCCCGACAAGCTGATCGGCTTCCACGTCGACATCGAGGTCGGCGGGCAGCTGTCCACGTTCGATGCCGCGTTCGAGCATGCCGCGATTGCGCCTGCACTGCGCCTCAACGTATTGGCCGCGGAACCGCTCACCGAAAGCGGCATCGAGGTGCCCATTACCGATCAGCGCGCGAAACGTTGCGCCCGTGTCGGATTCGCCCAGAAATGCCGCGAGCAAACGCAAGTACGCTCGCAGGTCCCGCTCGACATCGCCATGGTCAATTTCCAGCAGGCCCTCAGCCATGTCCTGCAGGAAAGCGTCCAGCAGAACGTCGGCCTTGTTGTTCCACCAGCGGTAGATCGTCTGCTTCGCGACGCCGGCGCGGGCAGCGATCCCTTCCATCGTCACGCCCGCGAAGCCGCGCTCGACCAGGAGATCGTCGGCCGCTTCCAGAATCGCTAGCCGCGCACTTTCGCTGCGGCCGTAGCGATTTCCCCGATGGCGATCCGCCGTCGGGCGCGCGGTGTTCGATTCAGCGGTCACTGTGCCTCCGCGGGAAAGACTACCGGTCACCCTCTAAACACGACGCAACGTTGCGTCTATTTTGGTTTTCATGACCATACATTCCACGACACTGGCTAATCCCCGCGTCGAAACGGCCCTCGACGGATTGTTCCGGGCATCGGAGCGCGACGACGTCCACCTCGCGGCCGCCGGCGAGCGCATGGCGGTGATGACTCCACGCGAACGGGCCGACGCTGCGGCCCACATCTACGTGCCGGTTCCGCGGGCGGGCGGCATCCTCCCCTCCAATTGGTTCGCGCGATCCAGCCGACGACGGTCGTCGAATTCGGCATGTCTTTCGGCATTTCCACGCTTTACCTCGCTGCGGCGGTGCGCGACAACGGCGCCGGCGAGGTGATCACCACCGAGATGTCGCCGGACAAGATCACCGCTGCCCGAGGTATTTTCACGCAGACCGGGCTCGACGACGTCGTCACGATACTCGAGGGTGATGCCCGCGAGACTCTTGCCACGGTCGACCGCGAAGCCGACTTCGTGTTTGTCGACGGATGGCCGGAACTGTGCCTGCCGGTACTGAAGGTACTCGAGCCTGGGTTACGTCCCGGAACGCTGGTCGTCGCCGACGACGTGCCCTCCGCCGGCCTTGGGGAGTATCTGGCCGATGTGCGCGATCCAGCTAACGGGTACCTGAACATGCGGTGTCCGATCGACGAGGGTATCGAGATCAGCTGCCGCGTCTAGACGACCGCCTGGCCCCTAACCCCCTATCGAGGCGGGCGCCGACACCCCGGAACCCGCCTCGCAGGTCACGGGGCCTCGCCCCGTTTTGGCGATCACGACTTCGCCGCAGGCTTAGCAGCATGAACATCAAACGACTTCTGGCCACAGCCGCGATGACCGCGGGCCTGGCCATCGGGCTCGGCGTGAACGCGAATGCGGCACCCGTGAGCGACGACTTCTGGGAATGCGCTGCACAACACCCAGACCCCACCGAGTTCGGTGTCTGCTGTGTTTTCTACGGCGGCACGTTCGACGAAAGAACCGGCGAGTGCTGGATAGACCACGAGGCGAAGCTAGAGGAGGCCAACACCAATACCGGCCCCAGCGTTCCCCCGAAAAGGCCTGTGTTGACGCGGCTGCCCAACCTGCCCGTCGCGTCGCTCAGCTGACACAGGCCACCTGACGCCGAGTGTGGACATATCGCACGACTACCCCCGCCGCAACTGCGTGTATCGAGTCCACACTCGGCGTGCGGGTCCTACAACATGCAGGACACGCAGCCCTCGACCTCGGTTCCCTCGAGCGCCATCTGGCGTAGCCGGATGTAGTA
>JAVRPG010000274.1:0-2930 GCA_032162325.1 Mycobacterium sp.
CGGGCCTCGTCCGGGCGGCCCTCGATCGACATCGGCATACCGCCGAGCCCGATCGCGCTGACCTCGGTGTCGCCGATCTTGCGTGTTTTGCTGGTAGTCCTTGGCATGTTGTCCCTCGTCAGTCATCAAATAGTTGAACTTCCCCAATTCCACGATCCCTGGCCCACACTCAGATTTCCAAGAGAAACTGATCACACCAGGACGCCACCGTGCCGCAAGGCAGGATGGGCGCATGCAGAGTGATGAGCGGATCCGCCGGGCCGAGCCGGACGATGTACCGGCGATCGTTGGCCTGGTCTACGAGCTGGCCGAGTACGAACGAGCGCCCGATGAATGCCATCTCACACCCGAGCAACTGCAGGCGGCCCTGTTCGGCCCAGCGCCTGCAGTCTTCTGCCACGTGGCGGAGGTCGACGGCGAGGTCGTGGGTTGCGCGCTGTGGTTCCTGAACTTCTCAACCTGGCGCGGTGTGCACGGCATCTACCTCGAGGACCTCTTCGTCCAGCCGGTTCACCGCGGTTCGGGCCTTGGCAAGGCACTCCTCCTCGCGCTCGCCCAAGAGTGCGTACGCCGCGGCTACGAGCGGCTGGAGTGGTCGGTCCTGAACTGGAATACCCCCGCCATCGACTTCTACAAGTCCCTCGGCGCCACCCCCCAAGACGAGTGGACCACCTTCCGCCTCACCGACGAGCCCTTGGCAACCCTCGGCCGCGTCGACCCGTGATGGCGACCGCGGCGGACTACACCTGGTTCTCCGAGCGCTTCCCGGCCTTGGCCGTGGCCTACTGCCTTCTTGGATCGGGTCGGCGCCCGGGAGCGGACCCAATTCGAGCCGCTGTTCCCCTTCGACCGGCGCGGCAGCGATCCCGAAAACTACCTACCCGCTACCCCGCTGACGGCTCACTGAACAGCTAGCTCCAGTACGTCGGCGTTGGCGGTGACCCAGTCGTGGGCCTGGCGGATATCGGCCGGTACGCCGAGTTCGACCAGGCGGCTCATAGGACCGTCGCCGGCCGCGGCGGCTGCTTCGATGCCACGCCAAGTGCGGTCCTGCCACCAGAGGACGGTGGCGACGAGAGCCGATCGATCGGTCGGGCCGTAGCCGTCACAGATTGCTCGCCAGCGGTCGAGTGCAAGGTGCAGATCCGGCTGGCCGACCTCCGTGTACTGCCAGCAGCAGAAGGCGAGGTCGTGGGTGCGCTGCCCGGGTGCGGCGATGTCCCAGTCGATGAAGGCGATCGCCTGCGCCCCGCGGCCGGCGTACACGGTGTTCTTCGGGGAGAGGTCGTTATGGCAGACCACTTCCTGGTCCTCGGCGAGTGGTGTGCCGGCGGTCAGGTCATGGAACTCGCCGTCGTCATCGATACCCAGGAACCGAGGCGCACCAAGCCACTCTTGCGCCTCGAAATGCCGGAGCAACTCGTGGACGAACCCGGCGCGGCTGCCGGCGTACGGTGTCGCCGATCCGGACCACCAGTTTCACGAATCCACCCTGCAACTGCTCCTCAGTCATCCGGCCAGCGTCCATCAGCACGAGGTCACCCCGCATCTGTATTTCTCCCGATGATCACTGGTGGTGGCGGCGTTTGGCTTGGTACATGGCGCTGTCGGCGGTGCGGAGGAGTTCGTCCAGGTCGGAGACGTAGGGGGTGACCACCGCGGTGCCGATGCTGGCGGTGACTGGTACGTCGATACCCTCCAGGGGGCGGCTGATGGATTCGGTGATCCTTGTCATCAGTACGTCGAGATCGTCGCCGCTGATGTCCTCGGCCAGGATGGCGAACTCGTCGCCGCCGAGCCGGCTGACGGTGTCGCCGTGCCGGACCTGGGCCAGCAGCCGCTCGGCGATCTCGCGCAGCGCCCGGTCTCCGGCCTCGTGACCGTACTTGTCGTTGACTTGCTTGAAGTGATCCAGGTCGCAGAACAGCAGTGCACCGCGACGGCCGGTCTGGCGGCAGCGCTGCAGGGCGGCAGTGAACCGGTGCCGGAGCAGCCGGCGGTTGGGCAGGCTGGTGAGCGGATCATGCGCGGCGTCGTACTGGAGTTCGCGCTCGGCGTCCTTACGGGCGGTCACGTCGTCCACCTGAACCAGCAGGACCCGCTGCTGATCCTTGCCTTGGTCGACGATCACGGCGGTGCCGGCCAGCCAGATGTCTTGGTCGTCGCTGCGCCGGAAGCGCCGCTCGAACCGGTACGGTCCGTCCCTGAGCGCCTCCAGATCGCGCCTGGTCTGGACGAAGTCCTCCTCCTCCAGGTAGTCCGCGAACATTGCGCCGACGAGTTGATCCTGGGTGTAGCCGGTGACGCCGCAGAAGGCCTGGTTGACCCGCAGTACCCGGCCGACGTCCGGCGGGTCGAACGCGATCGTGGCCATGCCATTGCCGGCGCCCTCGAACACCAACCGGAAGGTTGCCTCGCTCGCCTCCAGGCGCGCCTTCTCGGCAAGCAGTTGGTCCGTCAGCCGAGCCTGATCGATGGCCAGGCCGGCCTGGGTGGCGAAGATCTCGAGCAGCTCGCGGTGGATCGGTCCGGGGCGGCGCTGGTCCTCCGGCAGGTCGACGGACAGCATGCCGACGAGCTTGCCCTGGGGCGAATGCAGCGGTGCGAACAACGCGTCCAGCGGGTGCCAGGCGTCGGGATCGGTCGGTATCGGCAGGTCCGGGATCCAGCCCATCACCTCGCCCTCGGGAAGCCGCTCGTGCGGGACGAAGCGCAGCCCGCCCCACTTGTCGGCCATCTTGAACTCGGCGTCGAAGATGTCGGCAGCGCTGACGGTGCCGAGCAGGGCTTCCCTCGCCTCGGGCGAGCCGGCCACCGCGATCACCTCGAACTTGCCGTCCGGCTGGCGCAGATTCAGTACGGCGATGCCGAAACCGAGGCCCTCCACGACGCCGTCGACCACGGCCTGCAGGGTTTCGGACAAGCTTCGA
>JAVRPG010000275.1:0-7620 GCA_032162325.1 Mycobacterium sp.
GCGCTGGCCTACGTTGGCGAGCGTGACCCGGGTCGGTCCAATCTCACCGACAAGCTCCGCGGCCGCGCGCACCAGTCGGCGTTCGGCTTCGATTCGGCGCTGCTCCTGCGTGCGCGGGCTCGACTCAGCCATCGACATTTCCGGCCATCGCGAGCAGTTCGCCACGGCCGATCTGGGTGACCAGGCTGGCAGTGTCGAAGTAGATGCGCTCGTTGATGATCCGATCGCCGTCGAAGAAGAACACCGCGATGAGCGGAACCCGGAACGCCTTCCCGGTTGGCGGAAGACCGTAGAACTCACCGAGATTCGTTCCCAGCAGGTCGAATTCGACGATCACCGCGTCGTCGGCCACGTGACAGCGTACGTTTTCATGACGTTGGTCGGGGAAGGCGGTGCGGGTTGTCAGGTAGTAGCCCATGACCTCGTGATCGCCGTCGTAGGTCTGACCCGTGGCCATGATTTCGTAATGCGGATGGCCGTTGAACGTGGCCAGCGTGGCGTCGAATTCCTTGGTCACCTCGGTGTCCATGTGCTCGCGGATGATCGCGAGGCGCCGTTGCCGCAGGTCGTCGGTGATCATGAGCGCTCCTTGAATACTTGCTTGTTGACGAGCAAGTTACGGTACTTAGTAGTACCGCGTCAAGGGCGGGGTCTCAGCTTTTCTTCGTCGACGCGCGCGCGAGAAGGCGAAGCAGCACCTGACAGACCGCCGCCAAGGGCGCCTTGACCAGCGGGAAGCTCGCTGTGGAGGACACCGTGTAGCTGATGTGGGTGCCCGCACCGGCCGGGGTCAGCCGTACCTCGCCGGAGTAACCCGGAAAGGGGATCCCGGACAGCGCCTTGTAGCCGAACACGTTTGGCGCCTGGAAAGTCACGACTTCCTCGACGATGTCCGGAACAGGGCCGGGCGACGCAATACGCCGTATGGCCCCAACGCCGTTGGGGTCTGCGCTACCGAGTCTGTCCATCGTCGCCGTGATGCCGGGACCCCACTGGCTCATCCCGACGTGGTTGCTCAGCTTGTCCCACACGGTTTCGATCGGTGCGGCGACGGTGGGTTGCGATGTGACGTGCATTGGGCTCCCTACGTGGTGGCTTTGGCTTGTTCGTACAGCGTCCGGTCATGTGAGCAGACCATGAACATGTCTGGCTCACGGTGTCGATACAGCTCGGTGAGCCGAGCGTGGTTCTGCTGCATCATCTTCCGATCGAATGCGGTCACCGACTCGAATGCGGCGAGCGCACGTGGCATGGGTGCGGTTCCGTCGACCGTGCCGTGATGAAAGAAGGCGTCGCCGCAGTGCATCACCCAGCGGTGGCCGGCGTCGACCGCCACGCAGGCGTGGCCGCGGGTGTGCCCCGGCAGCGAGATCAGCGCGATGCCCGGCGATACCTCGTCGAGTTCCTTGGCCGCGGCGAATCCCCGCCACTTCTCCCCGTCCGGGGTGTGCTCGACGATCTTGGGGCCGTGTGCCCACAGGACCGGGCGGAAGCGGAACCTCTCGCCACGCGACGGGGCCCGCATCGCGCCGAGCGCCTCTGCGGCGGTGACATGTATCTGGGCCTCGGGAAAGTCGGATATGCCCCCGATGTGGTCGCCGTCGAAATGCGTGATGACGATGTGGCGCACGTCGTCCCGGCGAAAGCCGAGCCGCTCGACCTGATGGACGGCGGCTTCCTCACGTTTGAGCACCGGGCGGATGAGGTATCGGGACGGTCCCACCCGCCGGGCGGGGTCGTCGCAGTCCTTCGGCCCGAAGCCGGTGTCGATCAGCACCAGACCGTTGCCGGTCTCGACGACCAGCACATGGCACACCATCTCGCCGCACCCGAGCGGGTACAGGGTTCCGCAGTTGAGGTGGTGAACCTTCACGTGTGCAGTCTGGTGGACCGCTGCTCCTTACGCGGGAGAGTCGACGGTCACCGTCAGTTGTTGATGCCTGCGCTGCCGTTCGACGGCCGCCAGATAGAACGCCCATGCGGAGGCGGAGCTGGCGAACAGGATGAATCCGAGGTAGAGCCATGCGTGCTTGATGCCGCGTCGACGTCCGTCGACGATCGCGAACACGGGGAAGATCAGCAAGCTCATGATCGTGTAATCCTGGCTGGCCGAACCGGCGGCCGGATTGACATAGCCGAGTGCGATGAACTCCTGCCAGCTGCCCGGCCCCCAGATCGGATTCGAGGACGGCGTCGAGTAGTCCTGCACGAACTGGTAGTTGAAGTAATAGCCCAGCGCGATCGAGGCCACGCCGACGACGTAGTAGAAGGCCTCCAGCGCGGAAACCTGCGAGCCCGTCTGGAACCGCGCGAAGATCGCCGGATTCGTCAAGACGATGACCACCAGGACAACCACGCCGAGGAGCGCGTGCACGAGAAGGGAGACCATAGCGGGAGTCTTGCCACCGATCTGAGTTTTGTCAATATTGACATAACCGCGGTGCGGTACTTTCTGCACATGGTCCGGCCTGCCCAAACGGCGCGCAGCGAGCGCACGCGCGAAGCGCTGCGGCGGGCGGCGGTGGTGCGGTTCATCGCGCAGGGGGTGGAGGAGACGTCGGCCGAGGAGATCGCGGCCGACGCCGGTGTATCGCTGCGGACGTTTTATCGCCACTTCGCGTCGAAGCACGATCTGTTGTTCGCCGATTACGACGCCGGGGTGCAGTGGTTCCGCAGCGCGCTGGCGGCCCGGTCGCCCGACGAGTCGATCATTGAGTCCGTGCAGTCGGCGATCATGGCGAGGCCGTACGACGATTGGGCGGTCACGCAGATCGCGTCGCTGCGCGCCCAAGAGCTCGACCCGAGCCGCATCGTGCGGCACATCCGCCAGGTCGAGGCCGACTTCGCCGAGGCGATCGAGGAACATCTCACGGGGGACAACCCGCCGAAGCCCGGCACCGATGAACGGATGCACATCACCGTCACCGCCCGCTGCATCGCGGCCGCCGTCTTCGGCGCGATGGAGGTCTGGATGCTCGGGGAGGACCGCTCGCTGCCCGAGCTCTCTCGGCTGTGCCGCGAGGCTCTGGCGACGCTGAGCAAGGGGATCGGCGACCCGCACTAACCGGAAGTTTCGTCAATATTGACAAAACTGCGCCGTGCGTGTCAGCCTCAGCCGATGACCGACTTTGACGCGATTGTCGTGGGCGCGGGCCACAACGGGCTGACCGCCGCCGCACTGCTCCAGAAGGCCGGGCTGCGCACGCTCTGCCTCGACTCCAAGCTCTACGCGGGCGGGATGGCGTCGACGGTAGAACTGTTCGACGGCTTCAAATTCGAGATCGCCGGCTCGGTGCAGATTCCGACGTCGGCGACGGTGAGCCGGGAGCTCGGGCTCGACGATCTGCCGACTGTCGACCTCGACGTGATGTCGGTATCCCTGCGCGGGGTCGGCGACGAACCCCTCGTCTACTACACCGATCCGATGAAGCTGCTGACGCACATCAACGAGGTGCACGGCGCGGAGGCCGTCAACGGAATGGCCGGTCTGATGGCCTGGTGTCAGGCGCCGACCCGGGCGCTGGGGCGCTTCGACGCGGGTAAGCCGCCGAAGACGCTCGACGAGATGTACGCCTGCGCGACAAACGAATTCGAGCGATCGACGATCACCGATCTGCTGTTCGGGTCCGTCACCGATGTGCTCGACCGCTACCTGCCGGACAAGGAGAAGAACGGTGCGCTGCGGGGCATGCTGTCGCTCCTGGCATGCAACACCACCTACCGCGGGCCTGCGACTCCCGGTACCGCCGCGGCCCTGGCTTACGGGTTCGCCGTCCCGGACGAGAACGCACTACTTGTCAAGAAGCTGCGCGGCGGCATCGGGGCGCTCACGTCGCACCTGTGCGACGTATTCACATCCAACGGCGGTGAACTGCGGCTGCGCAGCAAGGTTGACGAGATCACCGTCGCCGACGGCCGGGCCACCGGCGTCCGGCTCGAGGACGGCTCCACCGTGACCGCGCCGATCGTCATCTCCGGTGTCGCGCCGGATCTCACGATCACCCGGCTGGTCGATGGGGCCGCGGTGCCGGCTGACATCAGGGAGCGGTTCTCCCGCATCGACCACCGCGGCAGCTACCTGCAGATGCACTTCGCCCTTGACGGCATACCGGAATTCGCGTCGCCCTACGAATTCCTCAACGATCCCGCCATGCAGTCGAACATCGGCATTTTCAGCACGCCGGAGGAGCTCCAGCAGCAGTGGGAAGACTGCCGGCGCGGGATTGTGCCTGCCGACCCCGCCATCGCACTGCAGATCCCATCCGTCAACGATCCAGGCCTCGCGCCGCGCGGGAAGCACGCCGCGTCGGCGTTCTCGCTGTGGTTCCCGATCGAGGAGACCCAGTCGAGCTACGGCGAGATGAAGGTGGAGATGGGACAGCGGGTGATCGACAAGGTCACCCGGCTCGCCCCGAATTTCGAAAACCTGATCATCCGGCACACCACCTTCACGCCCAAACACATGGGCACCATGTTCGGCGCACCCGGTGGCGACTACTGCCACGGGCTGATCCATCCCGACCAGATCGGCATCAACCGGCCAGGGCCGAAAGGCTATGTCGATCAACCGATTCCGATCGACGGCCTGTACTTGGCCAGCGCAGGCTGTCACGGCGGACCAGGGATCACGTTCATTCCCGGTTACAACGCTGCGCAGGCGGTACTCGCCGGCAATGCCTGACCAACCTGCCTGGGCAGTATGTCTAGCTCACCGTGCCTGATCATCGGAGTCATCGGGCTCGGAAACCGTCAACACGGCGTCGACCACATACGGACCGGCCTCGAGTTCGCGCTCCAAGCGGCGCAGTCTGCGCGCCACCGACGATTCTGCTTCGTCGCCGGTGAGGTCCACACTGGCGACGAGGAAAAGCTGTTTGGGACCAATGAATTCCAGCCGCAGATACCGCACCTCGGCTACCTCGGGCAGTTGCTCGAGCCGCGATATGGCGGCATCGCGCAGCTGTTCGGAGCCGGGCTCTCCGGTCAAGAACCGGCGATTGCGGTCGATCAACAACACCGCGACCACACCCAGCAGCACACCGACAAGGATCGACCCGACCGCGTCCCACGCCGCCACACCGGTCAATTCGTGCATTCCAATACCTGCGGCGGCGATGACGATGCCGATCAACGCGGCGGCGTCCTCGGCGAAAACCGCACGCACGGTCGGGTCCGACGTCTCTATCGCGTGCGTGAGCAGATCACGGTCAAGGCGGTTCGCTTCGGCCCGCAATTGACTGACCGCCTGGAAGAACGAGATTCCCTCCAGTACAAAGGCAATGGCCAAGACTGCGTAGGCGAGCGCGTAGTCCCGGCCGTCGGCCTATTCGCCTCCGATGAGCTCGCTCACGCCATGCCAGATCGACACCGACGCGCCGACCATGAACAGGCCGACGGCCGCGAGCAGCGACCACACGTATGCCTCGCGTCCGTAGCCGAGGGGTCGCTGGGGATCGGCAGGTCGGGCGCTGCGCCGATTCGCGATCAGCAAGAACACTTCGTTGCCCGTGTCGGACCAGGAGTGCGCCGCCTCTGCCAGCATCGACGCCGAACCCGACAGCGCGGCGGCGGCTGTCTTGGCAGCCGCGATCGTCAAATTGGCGCCGAACGCGACGATTACGGTGAGTGTGCTCTCGTCGCCCGCCTTTACCACGAGCGGTCAGTCGCTGCGGGCACGCAGTTGGCTGACCCAGTCCCGCGGGACTCTGCCTTCAGGACCGGGAACGGCTTGGTCTTTCGGATGACATTCCGGCGCAGCGAGTTCCGGCCCGTCGTAATACTCGTTCGTGTCGTAGTTCCAGAACCAATCCTCGCCGGGCTCGAACGACCGGATGATGGGATGTCCGGTCTCGCGCCAATGTGCCGACGCGTGCCGGGCCAACGAATCGTCGCAACATCCGATGTGGCCGCACGCCGCGCAGCGGCGCAGGTGCACCCACCAGCCGCCGACCGCATCACACTCGACGCAACCCGTGCCGCTGGGCGGAACCGCTGGGTCGACCGCTGCACTCATGCACGCGAGCCTACCGGTGCTTGAACGGGACTCCCACAAGACTTTAAATCAATCCGATTCAATCAAAATGAGCGAAACCAAATGCATTGGGGCAACCAGCCAATTGTGGTAATTGACGGTGTTGTTTACGCATCTGGTCGCGTTGACAGCTAACCAATGCTCTCTTAGCGTGCGGCCCAAGCTTGACGACGATTGGAATGCATGTGGGATCCGTAGACGAGTCCTTGCGTACCGCGGCACTGACGCCGCTGTCGCGCCGCTCGTCATCACACGTGTGCGCCTCTCGGCGAACGGGGTAACCCAGTGCCCCAATCTCTCGGCAGTCGACCGTGACGGGGACCGCCTGGTCCAAGCCCGCTGTCGCCATCGGGGATTTCGTCGTCCTAGCCGGCGAGACCTTCGCCGCGATGGGGCGCCGACCTTTCGCCTGGCGCGAGTTGCTTGACCAAATCTGGTTCGTAGCCAGGGTATCGATCGTCCCTACGATCGTGCTCTCGATTCCCTACACGGTGCTCATCGTCTTCACGCTGAACATCGTGCTGATCGAGGTGGGCGCCGGCGACCTGTCCGGTGCCGGCGCAGCACTGGCCTCGGTCACGCAGGTGGGTCCCGTGGTGACGGCGATCGTCGTCTCCGGCGCGGGCTCCACCGCGATGTGTGCTGATCTGGGCGCCCGGACGATTCGCGAGGAGATCGACGCGATGAAGGTCATCGGCGTCAACCCCATTCAGGCTCTGGTGGTGCCCCGGGTTATCGCCGCGACATTCGTTGCGCTGATGCTGTAGTCGGTTGTCGCGGTCGTCGGACTCTTTGGAAGCTATTTCTTCGTGGTGTTCGTCCAGCACGTCACGCCGGGGGCCTTCGTCGCCGGGATGACACTGCTGACCGGCCTGCCGCAGGTGGTCGTTTCCCTCGTCAAGGCGCTCCTGTTCGGTCTGTCGGCCGGTCTGATCGCCTGCTACAAAGGCCTGCATGTCGGCGGCGGGCCGACAGCGGTCGGCAACGCCGTCAACGAAACGGTCGTGTTCGCCTTCATGGCCCTGTTCCTAATCAACATTCTGGCCACCGCGTTCGGCGTAAAGGTCGCGCCATGACAGACACGCGAGTGGTCGACGCGACCCGCAGACTGGGCGAGCAGACGGCCTTCTACGGCCAGGCGCTCGGAGCTACCCCCGACGCCGTCCGGCGCTATCCGGCCGAGGTGCTGCGGTTGATCGCAGGCATGGGGATGGGCACCGGGGCGCTGGCAGTAATCGGCGGCACGGTGGCCATCGTCGGATTCCTCACGTTGTCCACCGGCGCGTTGATCGCCGTGCAGGGCTACAACACCCTGTCCAACGTCGGGATCGAAGCCCTCACCGGTTTTCTGGGGGCATTTCTGAATGTCCGGTTCATCGCACCCGCAACCGCAGGCGTGGCGCTCGCCGCGACCATCGGTGCCGGAGCGACCGCGCAGCTCGGTGCCATGCGCATCAACGAAGAGATCGACGCGCTGGAGGTGATGGGCATCCGCGCGGTCACCTACCTGGCCTCCACCCGCATCGTGGCGGGGGTGGTGGCGGTCGTCCCGATCTACACCGTTTCCGTGTTGATGTCGTTCCTGGCGA
>JAVRPG010000276.1:0-6290 GCA_032162325.1 Mycobacterium sp.
AAATTGTCCAGATAAACCTGGAGAAGGCGACGACCGCGCTGCGGGCGCAGGCCCGCCTGGATCCGCCGGACTTCGACTCGATCACCGACGGCGTCGAGCTCGTCGTGCCCGTCAGCGTCGTCGACAAGTCCGGCACCGCGGTCGTCCACGCCGACATCACCTGCTGGGTCACCCCGGCCGTCTAGTTCTGTTCGACTCCTCAGGGCTCGCCGTCGCATAGCTCGACGAGTCGGCTGGCGCTCCACGCCGGGGTGACGCCGCGCGCACGCAATAGATAGTGCGCCCGCTGTTCGGCGGTCCAGCCGAACGCCTCGACCAGTCCGTCGAGCATGGTCCGAAGGTAGGGCGCCGACGGAGTTTTCGGTTCGAGGTTCTGCAGCGAAGTCATCGTGAACATCGGCAGCCCATCCCGGCCACCTACGTTCAGGAGAGTCTCGTAGACGACGGAGGGCACTGGCCATCGCCGATCGACTCCGCCGTCCAGTGACATGTCGATGCCAACTGGCCGCCTGGCTTCCTGGGCAACGACGTCACTGAGCTGTCCGAACGTGAGCAAGTACGCCCGCGCCGCCAGCTCGTCATCGACGTGAGGGTTGTAGAACGCCATGCCGCCGCCCCACACCGTGGATTCGCCCGCAAAGGTGAGGCCGCCGGCCAGGTGGATGCCGACGTCTCGGCGGGGCGGCGACTGGTCACGACATCCCAGGTAGGTACGGCGGGCGCCTCGGGGTCGTCCACCGGAGATGTAGCACCCGAAGCGCGCCGCAGACATGTTGGATCCATACGCGACGTACCAGACAGGATCGCCGGTTGCCAGACGCAGGTTCAACCGACGAGGGCTCCTTCCTCGAGTGCGAGCTCTGCCTCCCGGAGGAGCACCGCCTGCGCCTCTTCATAGATGCGCCATGCATCGTCGGGGTTGTCCCCGACCGCGGTCAGTCCGACGCGACCGCACTCGGTGAGGCAGCTGATCATGTGGAACACCACTCCAGTGCGGCGAGCCTGGTCGAAATGCAGACCGTTTCTCACGACGGCGTCGAACAGCTCTGTGACGGTCAGTGCCTTGAGCCGTTCGTCCTCGAAGTGGTCCGTCGCGACGAGGTACTTGGGTGTGCCTGCCGGGGTGAGGAAGACTCCCCGCTCACCGTCATAGCTTCCGTCGGTGAGGAACTGCAGGGTCAGGAACGGATGCGTGGTCCCGCCTTTACGAAGATTGAGCTCGATCGCGTAGGGCGTCCACGCGCCGCTATCGTCTTGCACCACAACGAAATCCACCGCGAACCGCCCGAGCACACCGAGCCCGGCGAGATGCCGCCCGATCACCATCGCGGGCTCTGCGATCGCCGCGGCGTAGGAGGGATCCGCCGGGAACACGCAGCCGAGATACTTCTGACCACTCGCACCGCCGAGAACCTGGTCATGGGTCGACAACAGCTCCACGGTGCCGTCCGGAAGGGCCCGCATCTGCACACTCGGACTGGTCAGCGCGGCTCCGGTGATCCGCTCCTCGACGATGCCGCCGTGCTTCTTGAACGCGGCCAAATAGACGTCGACAGCAAGACTTTCGTCTTCTGGCTGCATGCCCAACAGGCGCTCACCGATCGCGGCCGCCTCGTTCGCCGAGCCAATGGCCGGCAGCCCATGCAGGTCCACCATCGCGTTGCCGGCACCCGAGACACCCTCGTTGAGCTTGACGATCGCCTGATCGAGTGACGGCCGTCTTACGCGCATGCTCTGCACGCCGGCCACGATGTCGTCGACCGTGTGGAGATCCTCCGCCCCGACCGGACACGAAACCCCGAGCTCCTCGAACATCCTGCGGCAGCCGGTCTTGCTGCCGAGGTCCGCTAGCCTCGGATCCGCGCCGTACATCGGGAGACCGAGGCTGATGGCGACGTCCCGCTCGAGCGGTGTGGTGTTGTAGGGGATGAGGTGACTTCGGTCCAGGTTGGGGATAAGAGACCGGATTTCGCGCAGAAGTCGCGGCCGCGCAAGCAGTTTCGCGCTGAGCGGGACCGGTGATGCGTCACCAACCGGGACCAGGGTGAGCCGGGCACGGGCATGACTGGGAATCACTCCGGGCAGCAATCCGAGGTAGTACTCCACGATCGATTCGGACACCGGCTGCGAGGTCACGTAGATCATGCGTAGCCGCGGCTGGCGCAGCAGCAACAGCAGGAACAGTGCGCGTTCCTCCATCGCCTGCATGATGGTGCCGCTGCCGGGGGTGGTGCGCTCCATGCTGATCGAGGGCACCACGACGACCGATTCGTCGGCGAAGCCGCGCTGCATTGACTCCCAGACGGCCGGCATGGAAAGTTGCAGATCGTCGAAGGACCGATAGCGCTCCTCTTCGTCGAGGTCCGACAGATGTCGACCCGTGGTCGGTTGGTCGGGGGCCTGTAGTTGTGTCATGTGCTCACCTGTCTTTTAGCGCGCTGATGTTGTGGACCCGCACAGAGCGGCTGAATCCCTTCGGCGATACGTCGCCGACCATTTCTGCAACTGCGACGTGCTCGGTGGCTGCGAGCACGCGGTCGGTGACCAGTACCTGCCAGGGGCCGGCGTCGGAACACAGCCGGGCTGCGAGATTGGTGACACTGCCGATGGCGGCATAGTCGAAACGGCCCTCGAAGCCGATCTTGCCGAGGGTCGCAAAGCCTTGGGCGATACCGATTCCCAGCGCGAGGTCATGACCGTTGCGGAGCCAGCGCGCCGCAAGTTCGTTCACGGCGTCCCGGATTTCCAGCGACATCCGGACTGCACGCTCCGCCGCGTCGTCGCACTCGATCGGGTCGTTGAAGAACACCATGGTCCCGTCGCCGGTGAACCGCTCGAGCGTGCCTTCGTATGCGTGCACCAACGATCCGATGGCCCGGTGATACTCGCCCAGCACGCCCATCACCTCCTCGGGCTCACTCCTTTCTGCGAAGGGGGTGAAGTTCCGCAGATCGGTGAAGACCACGACTATCTCGCGGCGATGGCTCTCCAGGAGGTTCTCGTCGCTGACGACCAGATCGGCCAATTGTGGCGACAGGAAGCGGCGCAGACGGTTGGTCCGCTCCAACTCCTCCACCTGCCGGGCCACCCGAGACTCGAGTTCCGTGTTCCATTGGGTCAGCTCGTCGGCCTGTCGTCGGATGGTGTCGTGGTATCGCTTGATCCGTGCCAGCGACGCGACTCGCGCCAGCAGCTCGCTTTGGTCGAATGGCTTCGTGACGAAGTCGTCGGCCCCCGATTCGAGTGCGGCCAGACGCTGTTCGCTTCCGCTGGCCGTGATCATCACGACCGGAAGGAATTCCGTCGCCGCAGTGGACCGGATCCTCCGACAGACTTCGTGCCCGTCCATCTCCGGCATCACGATGTCGAGCAAGACGAGGTCGACGTCCTCGGTTTCGAGCAACGCGAGTGCGTCCGCTCCTGACGATGCGGTGATAACCCGATGTCCACGGGGTGTGAGCACCGCATCGAGGAGCTTCAAGTTGGCGGGCTGGTCGTCAACAGCCAGTACGGTCACGGGTCCGGTCATCAGTGCCCCCGACCGTCGAGGAACGCCTCGACCTGGCCCGGAAGTGCTCGCACACTGATCGGCTTCTCGACGTATCCGTCGAAGCCGGCAAGAGTTGCTCGCTCCCTGTCCTCGGCCATCGCGAATGCGGTGACAGCGACGACCGGCACATCCCGCCCGAGACTGCCCTGCCTCAATCTGCGCAGCGTCTCGGATCCGTCGATGCCGGGCAGTTGGAGATCCATCAGTACCAGGTCCGGAGGATCCTCCTCGGCAATACGCAGACCCTCCTCTCCCGAGTGGGCCTCCACGACGTCGTATCCGGCGAACTGCAGAACATCGCGAACCAGCTTGAGGTTCAACGGATTATCCTCGACCACGAGGATCCGGCGGGGCGTCACGACGCCTCCGGGGTGCCAAATCCCGGCTCCGGCCCGGGCAGGGCTCCCGCGCTTCGCAACGCGTCGATCAGGTCATCGCGGCGCACTGGCTTGAGGAGATACGCGTCCGCACCGAGAGCCAGGCCGCGGGACCGATCGTCGACGACTGAGGCGATGACCACGGGGACAGCGGCGGTGGCCGGGTCCATCTTCAGCTCGGCCAGTACCTGCCAGCCATCAAGCCGTGGCAGTTTGATCTCAAGCACAACGGCGGCGGGCAGCGCCCTGCGCACCAGCTCGAGAGCCTCGACGCCGTCGCGGGCGCGCAGCACCCGAGTCCCAGAACCATCCAGGTAGGCCGAGAGAAGATCCAGCGACGCCCGGTCGTCGTCGACGAGGACCACGACCGGAAGCTCGCTATGTACGGCGGACGCGACCTCGTCTCCCCGCTCCAGCACACCCGGGATCGAGAAGCCGAATGTGCTTCCCTTGCCCGGAGTGCTCGTGAGCCACATCCGCCCGCCGAAAAGCTCGACGATGCGTCGTGACAGCGTCAGCCCGAGACCGGTGCCCTCCTCTTTCGGAGCTCCCCGGCCGCCCTGCTGGAAGGACTCGAAGATCCGTTCTTGATCCTCGGGAGGCACCCCGATACCGCTGTCGGCAACTGTGACCACAAGTGCAGTGCCATCGCGGTACGCCCGGACGGAAACGCTGCCGCCGTCAGGCGTGAACTTGACGGCGTTGGACATCAGGTTGAGCACCACCTGCTTGAATCGCCGCTCATCAGCGTCGATCATCCCGACGTCGTCAACGACCTCCACCGTGACTGCGATGGCGTGCTGCGTCGCCCGTTCGCGGACCATTGCCAGCGTGCTCTCCATGGTGGTGCTGACGACGAACGTGCTTGGCTCGAGCACCATCTGACCCGCTTCGACCTTGGACAGGTCCAGGATTTCGTTGAGCAATTCAAGGAGGTGCTTGCCGGAGTTCCGGATGTCGCGCAGGTATTCGTCCTGGCGCTCATTGATCTCGCCGAACATGCGATCCAGCAGCACCTCGGAGAAGCCGATCACCGCGTTCAACGGGGTCCGCAGTTCATGGGACATGCTGGCCAGGAACTCCGACTTGTGGCGGCTTGCGATCTCGAGCTCTTTGGTCTTGGTCTGCAGCTCCCGGAACAGGCGGGCGTTGACGATGGCCAGCGCCGACTGGCCGGCGAAGGTCTGGAGCAGCTCGGTCACGTCGGGCGAGAAGGTGCCCGTGCTCCGGCGCCGTATCACCAGCACGCCCAAGATCTTGTCGCCCCGCAGCATCGGAACCGCGAGCACCGAGCGCCAGCCGTCCCGGAACAGGATGTCCAGATGGGCGTCTAGATTCGCGTTAGCCAGATCGGGAACCTCGAGAGGCCGGTGCTCGAGCGCGGTCCGACCGACCAGAGTGGATTCCCGGTCGATCGTGATCGCCCGCAACTGCTGCAGTAGGTCGTGGCTGCTGCCGAAAGCGGCACGCACTTCGAACGAGTCGCTCGACTCGTCGTACACCATGATCGATCCGCCATCGGTTCCGGTGAGCCGCACGGCGTTGCTGACGATCCGATCCAGGACCTCGTCGAGATCGAGGCTCGAACCGACGGCCTCGCCGAGCTCGCGGAGAGCCTCCAGCTGCGAGACCTTCCTCGCCAGCTCCTTCCCCCTGGAGTCGAGTGCGAGCATCAGATCGCGCTGCCGCAACGCGATCGCACCCTGAACGGCGAATTCCTCGAGGAGCTCGCGTTCACGGGCGTCGAAGCGCTTGACGTCGGTCCGCCACATGGACAGCACGCCCACGAGCTCGTCCTGCAGGATCATCGGCGTGGCGAGCATGGTTCTGAAGCCGGCTCGCTGCTGGAGGTCCGTGCGCCCGTATTCCGCGTCGTTGAGCACGTCGGGTATCTGATGGGTACACATGTCCTCGGCTGCGCGGCCGACGGCGGACGAACGGTTTCTCTCGACCGGGTGGTCTTCCAGGTACTTGCGATATTCCTCCGGGATCTCGCCGGAGACTTGGGACAGGCGGAACACGTCGCCCTCAAGGAGGTACAGCTGGGCGACCTGTGCTTCGCACAGTCGCGCGGCCTCTTCAAGGACGGTGTCCAGTACGTCCCCGGGGTTGGCGACCGCGCGGCCGAGTGCCGCGAGGATCTTCTGGCTCGCCTTCGACTGGTGGCGGGCGTCTTTCAACTCTTGTCGGAACGAGTCTCTAGTAACGCGTGTGGTGCGTGACGAGTGTTCGCTCGGAACGGCCATGGTCCCCCCTTCCGGGCCTCATGACATTCTGTGCCCTTATTGCTGGTCGGGTGTGAAAACTGTGGATTCATTGTGAGAGCGGACGGTCCGATCGGATATCAGCAGACGATGTCGACG
>JAVRPG010000277.1:0-3110 GCA_032162325.1 Mycobacterium sp.
CGGTAATGGGTGTCGGCGTCTACATCCTGCTGCTGGCCCGACACCCTAGGCCCGACGGCGCCCTCATAGATGATCCCGTCGCGGTCAGCAGCGATAGCGACCACGTTCGGTACCGCGCCCGACGCGACTGCCTGCTCGAGCACTGCGTCGACCGACGACTTGACTGATGAGCTCATGCTTATCTCCCTCGGCGCGACTGGACGTGGCGGCCATGGCGGAGCAACGCAGAACGGATTTCACGACCCCGATGGTGGCGCCGCGGTCGCCGAGACCGACCCTAGACCCGCCATCCGGCTGAGTCAAGAACGGGTCGGTTTTCCGGCCGGTAGCCTCGCAGGAGCGCGTTCACGCGAGCCGCGTTGAGTCCGATCGGCCATTTCAGGCGTCCATCGCCCAGCCAGCACCGGGCCGCGGCTGGAGCCGTGAAAGCGCGTTTCCAGATCGAAATTGAGGAGAGACTGACCCCGACCCCGACCCCGGCTCTCGCAACGCACGACGAGCAGGTTTCCGATCCAGCGGACGGCCAGCTTCTGCATTGAGCGCAACGCGTCACGACGCCGGGCGCTACCGCTGAAGGCGAAATCCGGCGGCGCTGACCCAATTGTCCGATACCTGGTCTGCCTTCGTCAGGAGCATCACGGTCGCGACGCCGACTTCCCTGCTTGGCGCGGTGCGACGCGAAGTCGCACGACACGAGTGAACTACCGGATTGGAGGATCAGCGATGTGAGCGAGTAGTTCCAGGTCCGTGCTCGATGGCCTGTCCCTGCCCTTGACGTGCGCTGCCGGTAACGGCGGGGTGCGAAGCTCAGGGGGAAGCCGAAGCGCCGCCAGTTCCACCCCGGCGACGCGGGCGAGGGGAAGACCGGACGGGTGAATGACGTGAACCCCTGTTTGATGCCTCGTGAAGCGGAGCCTCGCATGGTGGGATGTCGTGGCGGGGTTTAGGGACTAGCCGTGGTGGAGCGGCAGGCGCCGGCTGAGAACGCGCCTCAGTCCGGGATGAGCACCGCCGTCCTCGGGGCACAGGGGGCACCCACCCCGGTCGCAGCTCGTGCGTGCGGAACGCGGTAACCCCGTCTGGGTCCGGCCCCTTGGGCTGGTGGGCCGACCGTGAGGAGAGCCGATCCCTCGGCGGGAGTGGGATGACCGAGAAGCGAAACGCCGGCAGCGGAAACGCAACGGAAACCGGGACCAGGTAGCCAGCCCCTCCAGCCGGCGGTCCCGCATAACCGGCCGGATACCGGGCCTGGTGCCCGGACCCGAAAGGGTGCTGACGCGGTCAGGTGAGCCTGTGAAGAGAAAGATGACCGAGATCCCGGAACCGAAGGACAAGCTGGACACCGCGACGGCCCCGGCCGTGGCGGTGAGTGGACCAGAGGACGAGGCTGAGCGTTGGCGCCAGGTGGACTGGCGGCGCGCGGAGGCGGACGTACGGCGGTTGCGGCAGCGGATCTTCACGGCATCGAAGGCGGGGGACCTTCCGAGGGTCCGCCGGTTGCAGAAGTTGATGCTCCGTTCGCGCGCGAACACGCTGATCAGCGTGCGGCGGGCGACCGAGCGCAACGCTGGCCGTCTGACGGCAGGTGTGGACGGCGAGGTGGTGCTCACCCCGGAGGCCAAGATGCAGTTGGTCGACAGGGTGCAGCAGAACACCGAGCCGTTCAAGGCGATGCCGGTCAGGCGGGTGTACATCCCCAAGCCGGGCGGCAAGCAGCGCCCGCTCGGGATTCCCGTGATCCTCGATCGCGTGCACCAAGCACGGGTCGTGAACGCGTTAGAGCCCGAGTGGGAAGCGCGGTTCGAGCCGAGGTCCTACGGATTCCGGCCCGGCCGCGGCTGCCAAGACGCGATCCAAGCCATTCACGAGACCGCCAAGGGCAAAAGCGCGAGGCGGCTGTGGGCGCTGGACGCAGATCTGGCATCGGCGTTCGATCTGATCGCCCACGACCACATTCAGACGATGATCGGCGCGTTCCCCGCGAGGGGAATGATCCGCGCATGGCTGAAGGCCGGCGTGGTCGAGCAAGGTCGACTGCAGCGAACCGAGGACGGTGTTCCTCAGGGCGGTGTGGTCAGCCCGCTGCTGTTGAACGTCGCTCTGCACGGGATGGAGACGGCCGCCGGGGTCCGCTACTACCAGACCGGCAACAGCGCCGGGAAGGCGGTGATGGGCTCCCCGGTCTTGATCAGGTATGCCGACGACTTCGTCGCTCTCTGCCACACCAGGCAGGAAGCGCTCGAGGTCAAAGCGCGGCTCGCTAGCTGGCTGGCGCCCAGGGGCCTAGCGTTCAACGAGGACAAGACGCGCGTCGTCACCCTCGCGGACGGCTTCGACTTCCTGGGATTCAACGTCCGCCGATACGGCGGCAAGCTGCTGATCAAACCGAGCAAAGCGGCCATCAGACGGATCCGGGCACGATTGCGGACTGAGCTGCGTTCCCTCTTGGGCCACAGCGCCAAGGCCGTGATCAGGAGGCTCAACCCGATCATCCGGGGCTGGGCCAACTACTACCGGACACACGTAGCGGGTGAGATCTTCGGCGATCTCGACAGCTACCTCTGGCGGCTCACCTACAAATGGGCCGTCCGCAGCCACGCGAACAAACCGAAGTCCTGGATCTTCGCCCGGTACTTCGGGAGGTTCAACAAGGCCAGGCAGGACCGGTGGGTGTTCGGCGACCGCCAAGGCGGCTCCTACATGCACCGCTTCGCCTGGACCAACATCGTCCGACACCAGACCGTCTGGCAACGGGCGTCACCCGACGACCCCACGCTGGCCGACTACTGGGCCCGACGAAGACGCCGGCCAGTCCTGCCGATCAACAACACCACCCTGCGGCTGCTCACGGCCCAGGACGGATGCTGTCCGATCTGCAAGACACCGCTCTTCGCCGAGCAGCCACAAACCCCGAGCGATTGGGAGACGTGGCTGACGGCCGCCCGCACGACGATCACGATCGTCAAACCGGCGACCGGCACAACGGACGAGGCTGATCGCCGTCTCATACACGCCAGCTGCGGCCACCGCAGCGGCCCGGCACTTCTGCCCGCCTACAAACCATCAGGGCTCGCTTGAGCCGGATGCCGGGAAACTGGCACGTCCGGTTC
>JAVRPG010000278.1:0-3066 GCA_032162325.1 Mycobacterium sp.
AGCCCGCACGCCGGGCACCCCATCCATCATCATGTCGCCGGACCCTCGTCCGCGGACCCAGATAAGGCTGGGCGCTGGCACGCCCCTTTCCCTCATTGGCTTCCCACAGCTCACCCGGAGGCGCCACATGGCTTGAATTGCAACGCTTTTACCCTCGTCCGCCGGACCGTCAGCATGCGGTGGGATCCGCCCCGGCGTCAAGGTCGTTCGTCCTCGCTGCGCTGCGGGCGCTCCACCTTGACCCCGCACCGAGACCCCACCGCCCACCAAGCCCGGGCAACGACGAGGACCAACAACAGAAACGACAACGGACTCCCACCTTTACGGGGGTCCCCAACACAGATAAGGGGGATGGGGAAACGGATCCGCTACGCGGACACCGCGCCCCTGACTACCAATGGTCACGACATTGGGGCTTCGCGAGCGCAAGAAACTCGACACCCGCCGGGCGCTCAGTGATGCCGCCTTGCAGTTGATGTTCGAGCGTGGCATCGACAACGTGACCCGTGAGGCAATTGCCGACCTGGCGGGGGTTTCGTTGCGCACGTTCAGCAATTACTTCGCGGGCAAGTACGAGGCGATCGCGTATCGTCAGACCGAACGCATACGCCACAGCGTCGCCGCGCTGCGGCAGCGTCCGGCGGACGAGCCGCTGTGGACGTCGATCACCGAAGCCGTGATGGAACCGCTGGTCGAGGACTTCAGCGACGTGAACGGTGACGAGAATCGGAATCGGGCCCCCAGCCGCGCGGAGTTGGCCGAGATTCGAAAGCTGTTGATGAGTCCCGAAATCCGCGCTGCGGTGACTAAGGGGCTGTTCGACGAATGGGTCGAGGTGATCGCCGAACGGACCGGCACCGACCCGGCTCACGACATGTACCCACGCCTCGTCGCGGCCGTCGTGCGCGCGGTCGCTGACGCGGCGACGGAGGCCTATGCCATTGCGGACCCTCCGGTGGCCATCACCACCCTGCTGCGCTCGGGATTCGCCGACGTGGCGGCGGGCCTGCCCGAACCAAGGAGAACAACATGACCGAAAACCGTTTCCACGTAGTTATTTCCGGTGCCGGCCCCAATGGGCTGATGCTGGCGTGCGAGCTGGAGCTGGCCGGCGTGCGGCCGGTGGTGCTCGAGCGATTGCCTGCGCCCAGCGACGAGCCCAAGGCCAACGGCATGGTCGGACAGGTGGTTCGACTGCTCGACATGCGCGGGCTCTACCAGAGGTTCACCGGCTCAGACGATCCGCCGCACCCCGCACCCCGCGTACCAGTGGATGTTCAGCGGAATGTCGCTGCCGCTCTTCGGCGTTCGCGATAATCCGATGTATGTGCTGATGATGCCGCAGCCGCGGCTTGTTCGGCTGCTTGACGAGCGGGCACGCGAGCTCGGTGTCGACGTCCGCTGGGGCCACGAGCTGACCGGAGTCCAGATGCGATCCGACGGCGCCGCGGTCGACGTGTCCGGCCCGGATGGGACCTACACGCTGGAGACGACGTACCTCGTCGGCGCCGACGGCGGTCGCAGCGCCGTACGCAAGCTGGTCGGCATCGCCTTTTCGGGTCACACATCAAACACGGTCGCCCGCATCGCCCACGTGAGCCTGCCCGACGAAATGCGCAGCGCCAATGGCGGTATCAATGTCCCAGGTGTTGGTCCGCTGCCATGGGGGCACAACCGTCTCGACAACGGCGGATTCATCTACGCCGAGTTCGAGCGCGGCCGGGCGATGGTGGGCACCATCGAGTTCGACCAACATGCGGACGATTCCGAGCCGATGACCGTCGACGAGCTGCGCGACAGCGCACGACGAGTCCTCGGCGCCGACCTGCCCCTTGAGTCACCGGCCGGTGATGGGCCCCATGCGTTGCGCCGCATCGCCGGGCAGAACACCCGCCAGGCCGACCGCTACCGCGCGGAAAACGTCTTCCTGCTCGGCGATTCCGCCCATGTGCATTCGGCGATGGGCGGTCCGGGGCTCAACCTCGGATTGCAGGACGCGGTGAATCTCGGCTGGAAGTTGGCGGCCGCCGTCAACGGCTGGGCGCCGCAGGCACTTCTCGACACCTACCAATCTGAGCGGTATCCCGTCGGCGAGCGGGTGATGATGCACTCCATGTCCCAGACCGCCCTTTTCGGTCCCGGGCCCGAGATCGCCGCGCTGCGAGAACTTTTCAAGGAGCTACTGCAGCAACCCGGCGTCGCCGAACACATGGCACACCTCCTCGCCGGCTCCGATGTCCGCTACGACACCGGTGACAGTCATCCGCTGTCGGGTCGGCTTGTGCCAGACTTCGCCATCGGCGACGGTCGGCGTGTCAGCGAACTGCTGCACCACGGCCGCCCGGTATTGCTCGATCTCAGCGGCGGAGGTGTGGGTGAAGCCGCACGCGGATGGGCGGACCGCGTCGACGTCGTGGCCGGCGCCGTCGACGACTTCGAGGTATGCGCGGTGTTGATCCGACCCGACGGTTACGTCGCTTGGGCGGCAAACACTTTCGAGGCCGACGACGAGGATCGGTTGCACGCCGCGCTGCAGAGATGGTTCGGTGTCAGCGTCGCAGCGCGCGGCGCAGGACGCCCGGATGACGGGCAATCTTGGGACCCAGCAGCAGAGCGAACAGCGTGATGGCCAGCCACGGCCGCAGGTGAGGTCGGATCCGCACGATCAGCCCGGCGTCGTCGAGCTCGAGCACCATCGCATCAGTGATCGTGACACCCGCGATCCGTCCGTCGCTGACGGCCACTCGGGTCGCGCCCTCGCCGATGACCTCCCGCCAGGTGAGGCCGGATAGCCCGCCGTAGACCGCGCCGAGCAGCACCCGCAGGTCGTCACGACCCCGGAACACCATGCGGCCCGACAGCGGCGACAGCAGTTCGGCATCGGGCGCGAGCGTGCTGACGATTCGGTCGACATCGCGGGCCCGGGTCGCGTCGCAGAACACCGTGACCGCATCCACCGTTCCTGTCGCCATGTGACCCTCCCAAGTCGATTGCGATTTACAAGTAACCTAACCAGCTATCATTGCGAAAAGCAATGGACTATTGTCCCAGGCATGCCGAAGCAGG
>JAVRPG010000279.1:0-6641 GCA_032162325.1 Mycobacterium sp.
CTGCGACGGCCACGGCCATGTGATGCAACGTCGGCTTGGCGAACGCGCCCGAGTAGCTGGCGATCATGGCGATGACGAAGAGTGTCAATCCGATCATTGCCAGCGCCGTGGTGCGGATGGTGGCGCGATCGCGCATGGGGTGCCGATCGGGGGCTTGGTGCTTAGCCATGTTGGGGACCTTTCGAGTGTGTGGTGAGGCCGAGCAGTGCGTTGACGGTGTCGAGCGCCGCGCCGACGCGGCCGCTCAGGTCGGTCGAGTCCGGGTCTTCCATCCAGGACCGCAGCACCTCCATGAACCCGCCGACGAGAAACCGGGTGACCGACTCCGGGGTCAGGCTGGCGATCGGGGAGACCACCGGCATGCCCTGCCTTGCGATCTCCTCGCAGGCCGGCTGCAGTTCGGCGCGGAACGCCGTCACGACACGTTGCGTCACCGCGCTCGGCACGATGTTGCGGTACATGGGCCGGTGCTCGGCGGCGAAGTCGAACAGCCGCAGGATGCGCGCGCGGGCGTCGCCGCCGATGTCGGCCGTTGCGGCGGCGAACGCGACGGTGAATGCGGTCGCGACGGCGTCGTCGCGGTCGGTGAAGTGTTGGTAGAAGACCTGCCGGCTGACTTCGGCCCTGGCGACGATGTCGCCGACCGTCAGCCGGTCGACTTGACGTTCATGCGCGAGGTCGAACGCCGCCTCGCGCAACCGGGTGCGGACCCGTTCGGCGCGGGGATCGATGCTGTGGGCTCGTGCAGCCATAGATGCAGCGTAAGCCACTTCGTTGACAGTTGACTACGAAAATTTAGGTAATCTAAGACACCTGTTTGCGCAGGTGTGACTGCCGCTACGTCAGAGCGTGTGCAGCACTGCGGTGGCGGCGGCCAGTGCGAGCCCGATCACAGCAGGCGCCATGTCCTTGGCACCGTCGGACGCACGCAGATGGAAGGCAATGGCACCGATCGACAGCAGCGCCAGACCGATCGCCGCGGCGATCCCGATCGGCGCCCACATCAGACCGACGAGCACTCCGGCGACGCCGGCGAGCTCGCACGCGCCGATGAGCCTCCACTGCAGCGGCTTGACACCGAGGTGATCGCGGATGGCCAGGGATTGGGAGACGCCGAGCAGTTTGATGCTTGCCGCGAACGTGAAGAGCGCGGCAAGCAGGATTGTCACGACTACGGTGGCGGTGTCCATCACCGAGCAGCGTATGAGCCCGCGCGCAACAGGGAGCCGGAATTGATCCGATGCTGACTGATTCTGTCGGCGAGCAGACGCGAAAGTCCGCCATTTTCGGCGTGTCGGGGTGCGTTTGCGTCTGTTCGCGGTGACTAACGTGCAGGCGTGCTGCAGATAATTCTCAACTACGCGGGCATTGCGGTGTTCGCGTCGTCGGGTGCGACAGTCGGGGTTCGCAAAGGGTTTGACCTGTTCGGAATCGCGACGCTGGGAGTGCTCACTGGTGTCGGCGGGGGCGTGCTGCGCGATCTGCTGCTCGACAGGCCTCCGTATTCAATCCAGCACTGGCCCAACATCACGGTCGCGCTGGTCGCCGTCGCGATCGCCACCCCGTTCGCCCATGTCGTGATGAGGATGAACACAGAGGTGCTGGTCCTCGACGCGATCGGGATGGGATTCTTCGCCACCTCCGGCGCGGCCATCGCTGTCGACGAGGGCGCCAGCTGGTTCGCGGCGGGCCTCATCGGCATGCTCACGGCGATCGCCGGCGGGATGCTGCGCGACGTCGTCGCCGGCGAGGTGCCCTTGGTGATGGGTCCGGACGATCTGTACGCGATCCCGGCCATGCTGGGCGCGGCAACGTACGTGGCGATCGACTACTTCGGCCCGCAGTGGATGGCCGTTGCGGTCGGCAGCGCAGTGGCGACGCTGCTTCGGCTCGCGGCGCTGGCATTCCACTGGCGGCTGCCGACGGGCCCGCGCGAACTGATCATGCCCTACGACTAGTTAATGCCCCGCCACTGAAGCCCGATTAGTGGCCCGCCACTATGTCGGACTCGTCGATCGTCACCGGGTCCTTCGCACCGGGCAGGAACGAGTAGGCGGCGCAGACGATTCCAAAGAACACGTAGCCCAGGGCGACTTGCGGATTGGCCGCCCACGCCACCTCGGGCGCATGGATCAACCCGATGAACGAAAGAACCGCGCCGACCGCGGACGCAATGGCGGCGTAGAGGAACTTCTTCTCCACGATGAACGTCACCACTGTGCCGAGGATCAGGCCCACGAGAACGGCGCCCTCGCCGAGCGTCTGCAGGCCGTCGTACACGACGCCCGCCTTGTTGAGCGCGTCGGCACCGACCTTGCCGGCGGAGGTGCCAGCCGCGTTCAACGCGTTATCGATCAGCCCACTGGCCCACTGCGCGAGGTTCGGCAGCAGCGCTGCGACCACCGCGACGGCGTGTAGCCGCGGTACGGCCTGGAATGCCTGGGCACCGATGAGCAGACCGATGTAGAGCAGGATCGGCACGATCGCGGGCACCGGCAGCAGCGCGTCAAGTACTCCGAAAAGCCCGAGGAAACACAGGATTCCGATCATCACACCGCTGGCGAGTGAGTAGCTGGCACGGCCGCCCGCGTCCTTCCATCCGGGATGGCCGATGTAGACCGCGGGCGGGAACGGCGATCCGAACGCCGAGCCGATGACCGCGCCCGCGCCGTCGGCGAGCAGCACGCTGCGCAGGTTGTAATTGTCGCCGGCGGCCGCGGCGCTCTCCACGTTGCTCATCGCCTCAGTGAAGTTGTAGACGCCCAACGGGATTGCGGTGCCCAGCAGTGGTGCGAGGTTCGACAACCCGTCGAAGAGCAGATCGATGCGGAGGTCCGGAATGCCGATGGCGATGTCGGAGATGGCTTGTCCCACATCGGGTGCGGACATGAAACCGCCGATCCAGCCGATCGCCGTGCCGACCAGCAACGCGGCGAGTCCGACCGGGATACCGAACGGCAGCTTCACGTCCGTGAAGAAGCCAATCAGGATGATGGCCATCACCGGCAGGCCGATCCAGGCCGCCTCCCACATCTGCGCGGCGGGGCGCATGGAGATGAACGTGATCGAAATTCCGGCCAGCGTGCCGAGCATGGCGGCGCGCGGCGTCAGCTTGCGGATGTACGGCCCGACGAACGCGCCGATCATCACGATCACGCCGATCATGAAGGCCCAAGCGAGCCCGGCCGACCAGGCCTGGATCGGGTCCTTGGTGTTGAGGTACACCGGCAGCATCACGACGAACACCACGATGAACATGTGCGGCACGCTGGGGCCGTATGGCAGCGCCGTCACATCGGCTCGGTTCTCGCGGCGGGCAAGTCGGCGAGCGAGGAACGTGTAGTACAGGTTGCCCAGAATCAAGGCCACCCCGAGTGCGGGCAGCACGGTGCCCAGCACATCGCCTGCGGGCACCGACACGACGCCGATCATCAAGCCGGTCAGGGTCAGGACGTTGACCAGGATGTTGAAGCCGAGGCCGAAGAACGCGTTGGTGTCACCACGGGTCCATAACGGGAGCGACGTCGGCGCGGGAGCCGGATCTACCGGTGGATCGGCGGGCTTCGTGATGTCGGTCGTCACGGCGAGGTCCTCTCAGGCGGCGGTGGAGTTCAGTGCGTGCAATGCGGGTACCACTGCGGCGGTGTCCGCGACCCATCCGAAGATGCCGCCCTGTGCCTTGATCATTTCCAGGCCGATGCGCTGGAACTCGGGGAAATACGAACCCACGCAATCGGATACGACCAGACACTCGTAGCCCCGGTCGTTGGCCTCACGCGTGGTGGTGTGCACGCACACCTCGGTGGTAACGCCGGTGATGAGCAGCTGGGTGATCCCGCCTGCAGTGAGGACGTCCTGCAGTTCGGTGGCGTAGACCGCGCCCGTGCCGGGCTTGTCGATGACGACCTCGCCGTCGATCGGTGCGAGCTCGTCGACGATGTCGTGGCCGTACTCGCCACGGATCAGGATGCGGCCGTACTTGCCATCATCCCCAATGCGTTTCGACGGGGCTCCCCGCTTGAGTTTGGCCGGCGGGCAGTCGGACAGGTCGGCCCGATGGCCTTCGCGGGTGTGGATCACCATGATCCCGGCCGCGCGGGCCGCAGCGATCAAGTCGGCCAGCGGGGAAACCACCTTGAGCAGTTGATCGACGTCATTTCCCAAGCTTTCGCCAAACCCGCCGGGTAGCAGAAAATCTCGCTGCATGTCGATGACGATCAGCGCGGTCTTGCCCGCCACGAGTCGAAACGGCGACGGCTCCGCGGGCACCTCGATGGGCTTGCTCACACACGCTCCTCCGTCACGGTCGATACAGGGGACGACGACACCGCGCGTGGTTCGTCGAGAATCTGCGCGGCGAGGTGCAGCACGGTGTCATCGGTCAACGCCGCACCCAGCAGCATCGCGCTGTACGGCCGGCCGTCGCTGGTGACGCCGAGCGGGACGGCCACACCCACCAGGTCAAGCAGGTTGCCGAAATGCGTGTAGTGGCCGAGCATCGTGTTGCAGTCGATCGGCGCCCCGAGCACCTCGTCGACGGTGAACGTGGTGCCGATCGTCGGCACCACCAGGACATCCATGTCCCGCCACAGCGGCGCCACCAGTGCCTTGAGTTCGGCGAGTCGCTGCAACGCCGCAAATGCGTCCACGGCGGTGTATTTCTTGCCGCCGCGCAGGATCTCCCTGACCACGGGATGGATCGAGTCCGGTTGGGTGGCAAGGAAATCACCGAACTCCACGAGCCGCTCGGCGACCCACGGGCCCTGATAGAGCAGCGCCCCGGCGGCCAGGAACGGCTCCAACGAGACATCGACGACGGTGGCCGTGCGTGCCAGATGGTCGCGGAAACCCAAGTGAGCGCTCCGCATCGGCTCGTCGCCGAAGAATTCCAGCTCGTCGGCGGGCGGTAGTCCAACCCGGATCGGTGAGCCGTCGTAGCGCGGTCCGCGATCACGCGACCAGGGGTCGTTGTCGTCGCGGGCGGCCACCGCGTCCAAGACGCGGTCGACATCGTCGATCGAGCCTGCCATCACGCTGATGCAGTCCAGCGACTTGCATGCCGGGACCAGCCCGACGGTGCTGATCAGCCCGCGTGAGGGTTTGAACCCGACGACGCCGTTCAGCGCAGCAGGCACCCGTCCCGACCCTGCGGTGTCGGTGGCCACCGCGAATGGCACCTGGCCGAGCGCGACCGCCAGTGCAGAACCCGAACTCGAGCCACCGGAGATCATCTCGCCGCCGTACACGCTGTGCGGGATGGTGTACGGCGTGCGGGTGCCGTTCAGTCCGGTGGCGAACTGGTCCAGATTCGTCTTGCCGACGTAAAACGCGCCTGCGTCGAGCAGGCGGCGCACGACCGGGGCGGTCGTCGACGCGACGTAGGCGTAATCGGGGCACGACAGTGTTGTCGGCACACCATCGACGTCGATGCTGTCCTTGACTCCGAATGGCACGCCGTAGAGCGGCAAAGTCCTTGCGCCGAGTCGCTTTTCGATCTCTTCGGCTGCGGCCAGCAGCTGATCGCGGGGGACGGTCGACAACCAGGTACCGTCGTCGCCGCGGGCCGCGATGGCGTCCGCGACACGGGCGGCCGTCTTGGTTGGCGAACCGGTTCCGCCGGCGTGTGACGCCAGGATCTCGGCCACGGACGGCCCCAGGCACGGTCCACGCGCGTCATCAGCCATCCTGTCGATTGTCGACAGAATGATGCCGATCGCGGGTCCGGCGTGTGTCGTTTGTGTTAGCTGTACAGGTCGAAAACGAGGTAGTGCAGGAACTATCGGGGTGCCGCGCTTCGTTAAGCGCCCGTGCCCAGCGTTACCGCCGCTTTGCCGAGCCTGTCTGACCAGGCCGAGCGACTGATCGAACTCGACGTCCACCGCATAGCCGGGCTGCCGGCTGATCGACTGCGATGCCTGCCCGACAGCGCGGGTTCGCTTCTGGTCGTGCACCCCGAACTCGCCCCCGCCTCGGCGCTGGCGCCGCTGTTGCGGGTGAACGGCAAACCGGGCTTCGTCGTGACCGACATGTCCGACGTCGACGAATTCATGCCTATCGCCGCAGTAGAGCTGCCGGGTGCGCCGCTGTATCTGATTCGCGACCTCGACCGCGGGGACGCGATGGCCAATTGGAGCCCAGACGAAGCGTTGCCCGCCATCACCGGTGCGGCGCGTACCCCGTTGACCCTTTCCGAGGGATTGCACTGGCTGCTGCAGCGGCCCGAGACGCTACAGCGGGGTCATTGCTTCATGACGATCGGCTCGCGACGCCGCAAGCCCGCCGGCTCGCTCGACGCCAGGACGCCCGCGGTGTGGATCAGCAACGGCACCGGCCGAGATGGGTCTCACAACCGCAACGCGCCGAAGGTCGGCTGGTGCTGGGCGGGAAACCGGCATACCTGGCTCGGATTCGCCTCGGCCAGTGGCCGAAAGTCGTTAGGCGCGTAGCCCTTTACGCGCTTTGTGCGCGGCGTCGACGAATGGCACGACTGTCGCCAGCCACTCCTGCGGCTCGGATGAGAACACGACGTGACCGGTCGGAAGGGCTTCGAGCCTCGAGCCGGGAATCGCGGCATGCACCGCTTTGCCCCAGCGCAGCGGTGCGGTGAAATCCTTGGCGCCCCAAGTGATGAGGACGGGTGC
>JAVRPG010000280.1:0-2812 GCA_032162325.1 Mycobacterium sp.
TCAGGTTATGGACGGGATGACCGATCAGCGGCGAGTCGGCGACGATCCGAAAAACGCCACCGAACACCGCCCGCGCCGCCAGTTGCGCCCAGTCCTGCAACAGCGTCGGACTGATCACCGCACTGTGGTTCTTGGCAGCGGCGTCCGCCCGCGCGATCGCCCGTAGCCGGTCCGCGGGATCACCGATGTGCGTCTCAAGGCTGCAGAACATCCCCGACACCTGGTTGTGGCCCGGGCGGTCGGACTTCTCATGCACCGACACCGGCACCATCGCCACCAGCGACCGGCCGGGCAGCTCGTCATGATCGCTCAAGAACCACCGCAACACCGACGCGCACAACGCCATCACCACGTCGTTGACCGTGACCTTGAAGCAGTCCTTGACCTTCTTGATGTCCTCGAGGTCCAGCTGGGCCAACGCGACGTTGCGGTCAGCGGTCACCGAGGCGTTGAACCGGGTCGGCGGGCCCGCGAACGGCGCGGCCATCGTCAGGCCACCGCGCGCACGCCGCAGCGTCTTCACGATCGTCGCCACCGTCGTCGGCATCACACTGGCCAGCTGCCACGGCCGCGACGCGAACCTCACCAGCCCACCCGCCGCGATCTGCAGCCGGCCGGCGCTCCCGGGTCCCTCCACCGGTTCCGGCGCCGGCACGTCGGGCTCGACGCTGCACAGCTGCGACAACAGGTTCGCGCCGGTCACCCCGTCCACCACGGCGTGATGCACCTTGGTCATCACCGCCAACACCCCGCCCGCGCGCGGGTCGGTGTCAGCAACGCCCTCGATCACCCACATCTCCCACAGCGGCCTGCCGCGATCCAGCGGCAGGGATGCGATGTGCCCGCAGACCTCGGCCAACTCCCGGCGCCCTCCCGGCGACGGCAGCCCGATGCGCAGCAGATGCCGATCGAGATCGAACCCGTCGTCGTCGACCCACACCGGATAATCCAGATTCAGCTGGCTGTCGGCCAGCTTTGCCCGGAACTCAGGTATCGCCGCGATCCTTAAGGCCAGCTCGTCGCGAAGCCGATCAAAGGTGTAGCCACCGGGCACCGTCGAGGTGTCCAACTCCAGGATCGAGCACACATGCAGGGGCTGCGTGGGGCTTTCGATATAGAGGAAACTCGCGTCAAGCCCGCTGAGCCGCTCCATACGCCGATGCTAGGCGCAATGACCACGCATCGAAACCAATTGCGCCGAACCACAACAAGTTCCACGACTGGCATTCGTACCTGCGTATGCCAGCGAGCCGACCGCTGGCCCCTATTGCTGCGCCACCGGTGTCATCACACTGAACATCGCACCCTGCGGGTCCATCAGGACCGCGGATCGTCCGACCGTTGGGATGTCGAACGGCTCGACGGCGACCTGACCGCCCGCAGAGCTCGCCTGCGCAGCGGTGGCGTCGGCGTCTGGCACCGCGAAGTACACATGCCAGTGATTCGGCACGTCGGGCATCGGCGGCTGCATGCAGCCCCCAACTTCCGTCTCCCCGACCTTGAGGAGGTGGTACGTCTCCCCCGGGGCCATCTCCATAGTCGCGCTGCTCACGCCGAGCACGGCCTCATAGAACGCCAGCGCCGACTCCGGCTTGTCCGTGATCAATTCATTCCAGATCAGTGCCCCCGGTTCGTTGACCAGCGTCGCGCCGATGTGCTGATTGGCCTGCCACAGCCCCACGACCGCACCTGTCGGATCGGCCACGAAGGCCATCGTGCCCGCATCGCCGACGGCCATGGCCGGCATCAGAACCTGCCCGCCCGCCGTGCCAACCTTCTCCAGCGTCGCGTCGACATCGTCCACCGCGATGTACGTGTTCCACATTGGCGGCATGCCCTCCGGCGCGCCCGGCGCCATCGGCGCGATCGCCGCGACGGTTTCGCCTTTCAGCAGCGCCATGGAATACGTGCCGCCCTGCGGCATCGGCTGGTCGTCATAGCTCCAGCCCAACAGCGACGCGTAGAACGCCTTACCCGCGGCCTGGTCGGTGGTCTGCAGGTCGACCCAGCTCGGTGTGCCCTGCTCGTACTCGGTTTTCTGTGGCATGACAGACCTTTCGTTAGTTGACGGACGTTTGGACAACGGCCGGTTGCCGGCCGGTGAACGCAATGAGCCGATCCAGCACGGTGGCATCAGCTGCTATATCGATCGGTTCCGCGAAGCCCGCGAACCCGCGTGCGTCCGGTGTGATGACCTTGCCCGCCAGTTCCAGCGCATAGTCCGACACCGGCTCGGAAACCACTACATCTCGGCCGGTGGCTCTGGCGAAATCCCAAGCGTGAACCAAGAATTCGAGTGCTAGGACGTTGACTGGCAAGGTTGCGGGTACTTCTTGCGGACCCAGCTCGACCGTACCCTCCAGCCCCCGTCGACGCCAGGCCTCAAGCGCCGCCTGAGCCGCATCCGCGACCTGAGTCTCCAGCGGCGCATCCTGATCGCGCTCCGGCATCCGGGCACCTGCGCAACCGCCGAGTGACGCTATCGAGCCCATCACGTGGTCCGCCAGCTGCGCCACGTTGTATTCGCTGCACGCCGTCTGCTTGGTCAGGTCGGAGGAATCCATGTCACGCAGCACGCCCTGCAGCACCGCCAATGTCGCCTCGGCGCAGACCAATTCGTCGAGCGGGTCGGGTGCCGCCGCCCATTCGTCTGGTCCCGCATCCCCGTCCCGGCCTGCGGCCACCAGCCGGCCAAGGAAGTGATTCCACCCCACCGCGTGGTGCGCTGCCTGCTCGTCATTCAGCCCGTCGTGCACCAGCCGCACCTCGGTGCCTTCGTCGACCGGCGTCAGCGTGACCGTCACCGTCGACC
>JAVRPG010000281.1:0-2676 GCA_032162325.1 Mycobacterium sp.
GACCTTGGCCAGTGCCGTCCCCCACGCACCGGCCCCCATCACCGCCGCCTCGACCACCGCTTCACATTAGCGTGGCCGCGGGTGCTGGCAGGATGGCGCTCATGAGCGGCACCAGGACACGCGACGCCGCGGATGTGGGGCTGGTGATCGCGGTGAAGCGGCTCACCGCTGCCAAGACCAGGCTGGCGCCGGTGTTCTCGGCGGCCACCCGGGAAAGCGTGGTGCTGGCCATGCTGATCGACACCATCGGCGCGGCGTCGGCCGTACCGGCGTTGTCTTCGATCACCGTCGTCACACCCGACGAGTTTGCCGCCGATGCCGCCCGCCGGCTGGGCGCCCGCGTGCTGGCGGACCCAACGCCGGACGGCCACCGCAACCCGCTGAACAACGCCATCGCCGCCGCGGAGGCCGCCATGCGCGAGGAGACGCCCAATATCGTTGCGCTGCAAGGTGATCTACCCGCCCTACAACCGCAAGAGCTGGCCGAGGCGATCGTGGCCGCCCGGGGGTATCAACGCAGCTTCGTCGGCGACCGGCATGGCACCGGAACATCAGCACTGTTTGCTTTCGGAGTCGCGCTTGACCCGCATTTCGGCGTTGATTCCGCCCAGCGCCATCGTCAATCGGGGGCCATCGAGCTGACCGGCGCCTGGCCGGGACTGCGTTGTGACATCGACACGCCCGACGACTTGATGGTGGCCCGGCGCCTCGGTGTCGGTGCTGCTACCTCGCAGGTCATCGGTCAGCACAGGTGACGAGCTAGCGACGGGTTGGCCGGACTTGGTAGCAGGACGACTCATCAATAGGGAATCATCGGAGGATGACCGAAGCCGAAGCCCAGATCCGCGCCGACGAAGCCCAGTCGGTGGCCGGAGATGTTCGGCCACCGACATCGGATACTTCTGATCCGGCGCCGGGGGTGCCACCTGCGGCGACGTCGCCCGCCATCGACAACGCCCTGCCCGACGATCGCTACCTCAACCGCGAGCTCAGCTGGCTGGAATTCAACGCGCGGGTGCTCGCCCTCGCGGCCGATACGTCGTTGTCCTTGCTGGAGCGGGCGAAGTTCCTGGCGATCTTCGCGTCGAACCTCGACGAGTTCTACATGGTGCGGGTCGCGGGCCTGAAGCGCCGCGATGAAATGGGCCTGTCGGTGCGCTCGGCCGACGGTCTGTCGCCTCGCGAACAGCTGCGCCGGATCAGTGAGCGGACCCAGCAGCTCGCCAGCCGCCATGCGCATGTATTCCTCACCTCGGTGCGTCCGGCGCTGGCCGACGAAGGCATCGTGATCGTCACATGGGCCGAACTCGACGAGGCCGAACGCGCGCGGCTGTCCACCTACTTCCACGAGCAGGTGTTTCCGGTGCTGACGCCGTTGGCGGTCGACCCGGCGCACCCGTTCCCGTTCGTCAGCGGTCTCTCCCTGAATCTGGCGGTCACCGTCAAGCAACCCGACGACGGTGGGCAGCACTTCGCCCGAATCAAGGTGCCTGACAACGTCGACCGCTTCGTCGAACTCGGCCGCCGCGAAGGCAGCTCCGACGTCGTCCGGTTCCTGCCGATGGAGGAGCTGATCGCGGCGTTTCTGCCGGTGCTCTTCCCCGGCCTGGAGATCGTCGAGCACCATGCCTTCCGCATCACCCGCAACGCGGACTTCGAAGTGGAAGAGGACCGCGACGAAGACCTTCTGCAGGCACTGGAGCGGGAACTGGCGCGGCGACGCTTCGGTTCCCCGGTCCGCCTGGAAGTTTCCGACGACATGACAGAGAGCATGTTGGAGCTTCTGTTGCGTGAACTCGACGTCGACCCCGGTGATGTCATCGAGGTGTCAGGGCTGCTGGATCTCACGTCGCTGTGGCAGATCTACGGTGTTGACCGCCCCGCGCTGAAGGATCCGCCGTTCGTTCCGGCGACGCCGCCGGCGTTCGGCGAGCGGGAAACACCCAAGAGCATCTTTTCGACGTTGCGCGACGGCGACGTGCTGGTGCACCACCCGTACGATTCGTTCTCCACCACAGTGCAACGATTCATCGAACAGGCGGCCGCCGATCCCAACGTGCTGGCGATCAAGCAGACGCTATATCGCACCTCGGGTGACTCGCCGATCGTCAACGCGCTCATCGACGCCGCCGCGGCGGGCAAGCAGGTGGTCGCGCTCGTCGAGATCAAGGCGCGGTTCGACGAGCAGGCCAACATCAAGTGGGCCCGCGCGCTGGAGCGGGCGGGCGTGCATGTCGTGTACGGGTTGATCGGATTGAAGACGCATTGCAAGACCTGCTTGGTGGTGCGCCGTGAAGGGTCGACGATCCGTCGCTACTGCCATATCGGCACGGGCAACTACAACCCTAAGACCGCGCGTCTGTATGAAGATGTCGGCTTGTTGACCGCGGCGCCCGATATCGGTGCCGACCTCACCGACCTGTTCAACTCGCTGACTGGTTACTCACGCAAGGACAGCTACCGCAACCTGCTGGTGGCCCCGCACGGTGTGCGTAAGGGGATCATCGAACGCATCGAGCGCGAGATCACGGCCACCCGCGAGGGCGCAGAGGGCCGGATCCGGCTTAAGGCCAACGCGTTGGTGGACGAGCAGGTGATCGACGCGCTGTACCGCGCTTCGCAGGCCGGAGTGCGCGTCGAGGTGGTGGTGCGCGGCATCTGTGCATTGCGGCCGCA
>JAVRPG010000282.1:0-4223 GCA_032162325.1 Mycobacterium sp.
AAGAAGCCGTCGCAATATTGCGACACAGCGCTCATGCGACATACGTTTCGGAATGAGTGCACCGAAGCGAACTTTGGAGCCCGCATCCGATACTCCGACAACGTGTCCGGTCCGCTTCCCACTTCAACCGTCGTGTTGCCTAACTGCGTGCACAGACCCGTACATCAGGTTGGCATCAGCATGCCTAGGGACGCAACGGACCGGCCCCTTCCGGTATCGCGGTCGTCGTCGCGAGAGAAATTCCTGAACAACCGTGCGGTTCTAGGATCCGCAACGAAGATGAGGGAAAAGCGCCTTCGCCATTTCGACGAGAATCCTGAAAAGGCCGCAGGTAGAGACATCGTCGTCCGCCAAGTACATCGGGAACCTACAGATCATGTTGTAGGTTCCGATTTTCCGTGGCGAATTCCGATTTGACATGGCGGAAGATGGCGGCAATCGCATCGCCATGCCGAGTCCGATCTCGGATGATTAGCGGATGCGATACGACTCCGCGGCACGGCTTGATGGGCATCAGCTGGCCGCCCTGGCAGCGGTGATTGAGTTAGGCAGCTTCGATGCAGCGGCCGAGTGGTTGCATGTAACGCCTTCGGCGGTGAGCCAGCGGATCAAGACGCTTGAACAGCGTGTCGGTCAAGTCTTGATAGTGCGCGAAAAACCCTGCCGTGCAACAGCAGCCGCTGTGCCACTACTCCGACTGGCCGCACAGACGGTGTTACTCGAGTCAGAGGCGCTCGCCGAGACAACAGGAGGGTCGGCAGAACTCATCCGGATCGCGATCGCCGTCAATGCCGACTCGATGTCGACGTGGTTCACCGCCGTACTTGCGGGCCTACCTGACATCCTCTTCGACATCCGCATCGAGGACCAGGATCACTCTGCACGGCTGCTGCGAGAGGGCGCGGTGATGGGGGCGGTAACGACTGAACGAACCCCCGTGCCGGGCTGTCGAGTGCAGTCACTGGGCGTCGTGCGTTATCTGCCGGTAGCGAGCCCTGCCTATCTCGAGCGATACCTGTCGGAGGGGTTCACGCGCGAGGCTGTGGCAAGCGCGCCTTCGATCGCGTGGAATCGCGACGACGCGCTACAGGACATGTTGGTACGCAAAGCCTTCCGGCGTGCAGTGGCACGGCCCGTGCACTATGTGCCGACCGCAGAAGGATTCGGAGCAGCCGTACGGGCCGGGCTGGGCTGGGGAATGTATCCCGAGCAGCTCGTCGCCGAGCACCTTGCCCCCGGTGCTTTCGTCCGAGTCGCCGAGCTCTATCTTGATGTGCCTCTGTTCTGGCAATGCTGGAAGCTCGATAGTCCACTGATCAAGTCCGTCACCAGCACAGTGCAATCAGCCGCGAAGAGTTTACGTCGACACCGAACCTAACTGTGCAGAGGGTGAACGCTTCGCTGTCTCGATGGTGGCGACCGCCCGCGGCCCCAAGACGGCGGGACTGTCGTTGTTCGCCTTCGTCATCCATCTACACCGAGAGGGACCCGCGTATGAAGCGGGTGATGATCGCTTCTACGGCCTGGTCGCCTGTGAGCTCGCCGCGGCCCATCTTGGTCATGAGCTCAGAGGTGAACGAATTCAGTTTGTAGCCAGCGAGCGCCAGTGCGGCCTCGGTCACGGCGGCGGCTTCGCGTGCTGCACGGGGTGCCGCGGCGTTCATACGTGAATCATGCCGAACATCGACACTCGTCGGTCACCGCCGCAGCCACGTCGGCGACGGCGTGAGCCTTCGCTGCCTCGGGAACTGTGTAGACGACCACGCCCTGCCAGCGCAAGTTTGCCCACAACAGCTCGCGGACGGACAGAGTCAGCGTGTCACCGGTTGCGGTTGCGACGCCGGTTAGAATGGCTCAAGTGCGATTCCGCCGTAGATCGATGTGAGTTGTCTTAGTGTCGCCGAAGCGGTCGCGCATGCCCGGCTGGACGTGGATGTCGGGTCGCATTTTCGAGGGCCGCACTTCTGGTGCGGAGGTAGTTCCGCCAGCGATGCGGGCACGCCTGCTGTCGGTGTTGAGGCGCCCGGCGGCCCCATCGCTTGGTTTGGGCATCCTGGTGGCGGCCTCGTTCATTGTGGTCGAGACCCTTGCGGTGCTGCTCCTCAAGCAGCTGGACCCGCAGGAAGCCTTCGAGACGCTCTACCTGCTCGGCGTTGTGGTGGTCTCGACGGTGTGGGGCTTAGGCCTGGCAACGACGACGTCGGTCGCGAGCGCCATCGTCCTCGCCTACTTCCGTAACTGGCCGGACAGACAATTCGTGCCGTTCGACCTCGAGAACGGCGTGGTCATCATCGTCTTTCTGGTCGTCGCGCTAATGACCAACTTTGTCGCGGGCCTAGCGCGGGCACGCGCGGTGGAGGCCGATCAGCGCCGCCGCGAGGCTAGCGCACTCGCCGAACAGCAGTCCGCGTTGCGACGGGTGGCGACACTGGTCGCGCACGGCGTCAGCCCGTCTGAGGTGTTCTCCGAGGTGGCCGCGGAGTTGGCCCGGTGCCTGGGTGTGCACAACACGGGTCTATGCCGTTATGAGCCCGGCGGCGCGGCCACATTACTCGCGGCTCGCGACGAGCCCGGGTTGCCGAAGAAGCTGGTCGGCACGCGGTTTTCGCTCGACGGCGAGAACATCGTGGCGATGGTGTTGCGCACCGGCCGTGTCGCCCGGATGGACAGCCACGACGGTGCTCCCGGCCCCGCCGCCGCACGGATTCGTGAGCTGGGCATGCGCTCCGCTGTGGGAGCGCCCATCATCGTCGGCGGCCGCCTGTGGGGCACAGCCATGGTCAGTACGTCGCGACCCGAGCCGCTGCCTCCGGATACCGAAGCGCGGGTCCAGGACTTCGCGGACCTAGTCGCGACGGCGATCGCGAACGCCGAGACCCGCGCAGAGCTCACCGCGTCTCGGGTCCGGATCGTGGCGGCCGCCGATGACGCCCGGCGCCGTATCGAACGCGACCTGCACGACGGCGCCCAACAGCGGCTTGTCTCACTCGGGCTCGAGCTGCGAACCGCGGAGGCATCGGTGCCGCCCGACCTGCAGCCCCTCAAGGGACAGATTTCTCACCTTGTTACAAGTGTGGACGGGATCTCGAAGGAGATGCAGGAGATCTCCCGGGGAATTCATCCGGCGATCCTGTCCAAGGGCGGACTAGGTCCCGCGCTCAAGACGCTGAGCCGCCACTCTGCGGTCCCGGTCCAGCTCGACTTCGCTGTCGACCGACGGTTGCCCGACTCTGCAGAAGTGGGCGCCTACTACGTGGTCGCCGAAGCACTCACCAACGCGGCCAAGCATGCACAAGCCTCGCAGGTGAACGTGAATGTCCAAGCCCAGGGCGCCAAACTCCATCTCTCGATTCGAGACGACGGGATCGGCGGAGCCGACCCAGCCAATGGGTCCGGGCTCACCGGCCTGATAGACCGCGTCGAGGCCCTCGGCGGGACGATGGCGATCTCGAGTCACGCGGGAAACGGGACATCATTGCTCGTCGAGATCCCTTTCGAAACCGAGTGATCGACGGCTGGCACCCGGGCTTTGGTGCGGCCTGGCGCTCGGTTTACTGGTGGAGAGGCGATATTCCGGTCCGGCGGAATTCCCATTTTCGTGGCGGACAGATGGCGGATCCGCCACCAAAGGTGGGAATGTTGTTAGCTCTACTAGGTAGTTGCCTCCGGTGATTACCAGTTTTTCCCCGAAGCAGTGCAGCCGCCGCACTATTCACTACCCTTCGCTGCTTTCTGATCGGCGACTATCGGTTCTGAGCGGGTCAGCGCGGCGCTCATGAAGCTGACGTCGGCGAACGCGGACATCGCCCTTGTCGTCGGGGAAGGCAAAGCCGTTGGCGGCGTGCAACTCCGGAGTGGTCTGCGTCCTGGGTTGCCACCCCCCGCGCCTTCAGGTATTCGATGACGTGGCTGCGCTCGCCTTGGTAGACGAGGTCGGACATGTCGAGGTTGAAGCCGTAACGGCGGAGTCGTTCGGTGAGGATGCCGCGCCTGCCTGCACGGTTGTGCCGCTGCGCGTACCAACAAGGTACGTCATTGCAATCTCCCGTCCATGGCGTGGTCACCGGCGTCCTTGGCAACCGGCGCGGTGAGCAGCCGGTGATCGGCAATCACCTTTTCCAGGGCGGCGACCCAGTGGTCGTAGTACTGCCAATCGCCCCGCTGCGACTCGGGCGTGTTCTCCCACCTGCTGATCGTCTGGATGAGGCTCTGCTGGAAGTCAT
>JAVRPG010000283.1:0-7583 GCA_032162325.1 Mycobacterium sp.
CTTGATATCTTCGTCGACAAGCCATGAGTATCTCGTTGCTGCTGGAAATGGCGGCGTCATCGAATCCGGACCGGACCGCGGTCGTGTCCGGCGAGATGCGCCTGACCACAAATGAACTGAGTGCACTCGCCGACGGCGGTGCCGGAGTCATCGCGGCATCGGGCGCGCAGCACGCGGCCTACGTCGGCACCGGCGGCGTGATGTTGCCGCTGCTGCTGTTTTCCTCCGCCAGGGCGGGGGTCGCGTTCACGCCACTGAACTACCGGCTCAGCGAGGACGGCCTGCGGCAATTGATCGACCGCCTGCCGACCCCGCTGGTGATCGCCGACGCCGAGTACCACGACGTCGTCGCCGGTGCAGGCAAGCAGGTGATCACCTCCGACGAGTTCATCGCAGCGGCCGGCACCATAGAGCCTGCCCCCGACGTTCCTGTGTTCCCCGACCCGGACGACGTCGCGGTGGTGCTCTTCACGTCGGGTACCACCTCGCGGCCGAAAGCCGTTGAGCTGACGCACAACAACCTGACAAGTTACATCACGGGGACGGTCGAGTTCGATGCCGCGGATCCCAGCGATGCCGCGCTGATCTGCGTCCCGCCGTATCACATCGCGGGCGTCGGCGCCGCGTTGTCGAACCTCTACGCGGGTCGAAAGATGGTCTACCTCCGGCAGTTCGAGGCGAACGAGTGGGTCCGCCTGGTGCGCGACGAGGGCGTGACGACGGCAACCGTGGTGCCGACCATGCTGGACCGCATCGTGTCGGTGCTGGAGTCCGATGCCATCGAGCTTCCTACCCTGCGGAACCTGGCCTACGGCGGCTCGAAGGTCGCTCTTCCCTTGGTGCGCAAGGCCCTTGGCCTGCTGCCCGCAGTCGGTTTCGTCAACGCCTACGGACTCACCGAGACCAGCTCGACGATCGCGGTGCTCACCCCTGACGACCACCGGGCCGCGCTGGCCGCCTCCGACGACGCGGTCGTTCGGCGGCTCGGGTCGGTCGGACAGCCGGTGCCCAGTGTCGAGGTGCAGATCCGCGGCGAGGACGGCACCGTGCTCGAGCCCGGCCAGACCGGTGAGCTGTTCGTGCGCGGCGAGCAGGTGTCGGGACGCTATACCGATATCGGTTCTGTTCTCGACGCCGACGGATGGTTCCCCACCAAAGACGTTGCGATGCTTGACGCGGGCGGCTACCTGTTCATCGGTGGCCGTTCCGACGACACAATCATCCGGGGCGGGGAGAACATCGCCCCCGCCGAGATCGAGGATGTGCTCGTCGAGCATCCTTCGGTGCGCGATTGTGTGGTTGTCGGCCCCGAGGATCCCGAATGGGGCCAGATCATCGTCGCGGTGGTGGTACCCACCGGTGGCACTGCACCAGACCCCGACGAACTGCGCGAGCACGTGCGAGCGCACCTGCGCGGATCACGCACGCCCGACCGGGTGGTGTTCCGTGATGAGCTGCCGACCAACGCGACCGGCAAGGTGCTGCGCCGCGAACTGGTCGACGAATTGACGCGGAGCGCACAGCGACCCAATTGACAAGGAGCCGAACATGATCAAGAACGGCACACGGCTGCAGAGCCAGGTCTGCGATACGCAAGTGATTGTCGTGCGCACCGCCGACAGCCTCGACGACCTCCGCGCCGGCGGGGTGCCGATGGTGCCGATCGACAGCCAAAAGGATCCGGCGAAGGCGACCGAATTCTCACTCGATCCGGCGTTCTCCGACGGCAACGCGATGGGCAAGCGTTACGTCGACGAGACGGGTGCCGAGGTGCTCGTCACCAAGGCGGGGGCCGGAACACTTAGTGTCGGCACAACGGCCCTGAATCTGAAGGAAGCAAAGCCGCTCCCGGCCAGCGACTGACACTATGGCCGAATGAGGCCCGGTACCCTGCGCAATCGGTACGTCGCAGGCCTCGCGCTCGCTTACCTTTTGACCGCCGCCGAGGTGGTCGCGATCGTCGTGTCGCTCGGCAATCAAACTGTCCCCGACGCGCAGGGCGTGTTCAGCGCGAAGAATCTCGTCGCCACCGTAGCAGTGCTCGTGATCGGTACCGTCACGGTCGTGGTGGGTGGCATGGTCATTGTGGCGCCACTGCTGGCCTGGCTCGGCTCGGAACGTGAGCCCACCGCCAGAGAACGGCGGACGGCGGTCAATATCTCGCTACGCCAGACCGCGATCCTATCGGTGCCGTGGGCGGTTGCGGCCGCGGTGTTGATCCCGCTGAATGTCGACAGGGGCGTCTGGGTGACCCTGATGCTTGGCTTCTCGATCCTCTTCGGCGCGACCGCCAGCGTCAGTACGGGGTTCCTCTTCACGCAACGCACTCTTCGGCCGCTACTAGTCGCCGCCGCAGGAGATTTAGACACGGGACCGATCACGCCCGGCGTGCGGGCTCGACTGATGCTCATGTGGACGGTGTGCACCGCGCTGCCAGGTCTGGCGATTTCGCTACTGATCCTGATGCGACGCTACGGCTGGATCATCGACCCGGCCGCATCGGTAGAGGTTCCCGTTCTGGTCCTCACTCTTGTCGGCGTGGCCCTTGGGCTACGGGCGATGATGGTCGTTGCGCAATCGATTTCGGATCCGGTACACCAGGTCGTCGACGCCATGGCGGAAGTTGAGCAAGGCCGGATTGGCCGTGTTGTCGACGTGTACGAGCGTTCCGAAATAGGTCGCCTGCAACGGGGATTCAACCGTATGGTCGCCGGGCTGCGCGAACGTGACCACCTACGCGACCTCTTCGGCAGGCACGTCGGGGAAGAAGTGGTCCGCCGTGCGGTGGAGGAGAACGAATCGCTGTCGGGAGACGAGCGCGACGTCGCGGTCCTATTCATCGATCTGGCGGGGTCGACGCAGCTGACGTCGACCCGTGAGCCTCATGAAGTGGCCGAAGTGCTGAATGAGTTCTTCCAGATCGTCGTGGCCGCAGTTGACGAAAGACACGGACTGATCAACAAGTTTCAGGGCGATGCCGCGCTGGCGGTCTTCGGCGCGCCGCTGCGCATTGACGATCCGGCGTCAGCGGCGCTGGCGACCGCGCGTTCACTCAGAGCCGAATTGCGTCGACTCCCCGTCGACTTCGGCATTGGGGTGTCGGCCGGCCCGGTGTTCGCAGGCAACATCGGTGCGGAAAACCGCTATGAATACACGGTTGTCGGGGACGCCGTCAACGAGGCGGCACGGTTGGCTGACCGGGCGAAGGATTTCGACGGACGGGTGCTGTGCTCCGCCGCCGCGATCGACCGCGCGGACGAGGCGGAGCGACGATCCTGGGCCGTGCAGGGCTCGGAGATGTTGCGCGGCCGGTCGCGGCTCACGCAGATCTCGGCGCCCACGCGCGAGGGCGAATAAGCGATTCGGCGCGTCTACGTTCGTTCAGCGACGTTTGCGCGCCGAAATCGCTGAGCGACGTGCAAAGATGCTGGAGACATGCGGGTCGACGGGCGCGATATCACGGTGTCGGGCAGCTTGCTTCAGCCACTGACCCGGCGCACGAACGACATCCTGCGACTCGTACTCGCCGCGGCATTCCTGATAGCGGTGATCACGAGCTCGCTGGTCACCCGAAACGAGTGGGTCGCACTCGAAAAGTCCATCTCCGAGATCGTCGGGGTCTTGACGCCCACCCAGTCCAATCTGGTGTATCTGGTGTACGGCGTCGCGATTCTGGCGCTGCCGTTCGCGATCCTGATCGGCTTGATCGTCGCGCGGCAGTGGAAGCTGCTCGGGGCATACGCGGCCGCCGCGTTCATCGCGTTTGTTGCGCTCTCGATCACCGGCAACGGCATATCCGCGCCGAGATGGCATTTCGATCTGTCCGATCGGCTCGACACGCTGCTCTCGCAGTTCCTCGACGACCCACGGTGGATCGCGATGCTTGCCGCCGTGCTCACCGTTTCCGGCCCCGGGCTGCCTGCGCGTTGGAAACGGTGGTGGTGGACGCTGCTGCTTGCCTTCGTGCCGATCCATCTCGTCGTCAGCGCGGTGGTACCCGCCCGCTCGCTGTTGGGCCTTGCAGTCGGTTGGTTCGTCGGCTCGCTGGTTGTGCTCGTGGTCGGGACACCTGCCCTCGAGGTGCCGCTCGATGGCGCCGTTCGCGCCATGTCCCGGCGTGGATTCGTGGTGTCGGCACTGACCGTGGTGCGCCCCGCCGGGTCCGGGCCGCTGGTGCTCTCGGCGAGCGCACAGGAGCCGGATTCGGCGGCCATCGTGGAGTTGTACGGCCCGAATCAGCGCAGCGGCGGCGTCCTGCGCCAGTTCTGGCGTTGGTTGCGGCTGCGCAACAGAGAAACAGCACCGCTACAGACCTCCATGCGGCGCGCCGTTGAGCACCGCGCGCTGATGGCCATCGCGATCGGCGACGTGGATGCCGCGAATTCCTCGACCCTGGCCATGGCTGCCCTCGACCGGGGATGGACGTTGTATGCGCACACTCCCCCATCCGGCACCGCGATCAACGACTGCGCCGACGAGGGCGCCGTCGCCCGCGTGTGGCAATCGCTCGGTACCTTGCACAATCACCAGATCTCCCACGGCGACCTTCGCAGCAAGGAGATCACCATCGACGACGGCACGGCGCGCTTCGGCGGATTCGGCAACGCCGAATACGGTGCCACCGACGAACAGCTGCAGGCCGACGTCGCCCAGCTCCTGGTGACGACGACCGAGGTGTACGGCGCCGCGACCGCGGTCGGCGCGGCGGTCGATGTCTTCGGCAAGGACGCGATCCTGATGGCTTCGCGACGACTGACCAAGTCCGCCATGCCATCACGAATCCGCAGGTCGGTGGCCGATGCCGGCGCCGTCATGTCCGCCGCTCGCGACGAGGTGAAGCGGCAAACCGGCGCCGATCAGATCAAGACCGAGACGATCACCAGGTTCACTCGCTACCAGGTCATACAACTCGTCCTGCTCGTCGCGCTCGTCTACGTCGCCTACCCCTTCATCAGCACCGTACCTGCGTTCTTCGCCGAACTGAGAACGGCGAACTGGTGGTGGGCGCTGCTCGGGCTCGCCGTGTCGGCGTTGACGTATGTCGGTGCCGCTGCGGCATTGTGGGCCTGCGCCGACGGGCTGGTGAGCTTCAGGAACCTTGTGATCATGCAGGTGGCCAACACGTTTGCCGCGACCACGACACCTGCCGGTGTCGGCGGGTTGGCGCTGTCAACGCGGTTCCTCCAGAAGGGTGGGCTCGGCGCGTTGCGGGCGACCGCGGCCGTGGCATTGCAGCAGACGGTGCAGGTCATCACCCATGTTGCATTGCTGATCTTCTTCAGTTTCGCCGCGGGAGCCTCGGCGGACCTGTCTCAGTTCGTCCCCTCGCCCACACTGCTGTACCTGATCGCCGGTCTGCTGCTCGGTCTCGTCGGGGCATTTCTGTTCGTGCCCAAACTGCGGCGGTGGCTGGCGACGGCGGTGCGGCCCCGGCTCAAGGAGGTGCTGGGCGACCTGGCGGAGCTGGCCCGCGAACCCAAGCGCCTCGGAATCATCGTGCTCGGTTGTGCGGCAAAGACTCTCGGTATGGCGCTGGCGCTGTGGGCCAGTATCGAGGCGTTCGGCGGCGACACGTCGTTCGTCACGGTGACGGTCGTGACAATGGTCGGCGGAACCCTTGCCTCGGCGGCCCCCACGCCGGGCGGGGTCGGCGCGGTCGAGGCGGCATTGATCGGCGGTCTCGCCGCATTCGGTGTCCCCACCGCAATCGCGGTGCCGTCGGTGCTGCTCTACCGGGTGTTGACGTGCTGGCTGCCGGTGTTCATCGGTTGGCCGATCATGCGATGGCTCACCGACAAGGAAATGATCTAAGGTTTAGCGAAACCCCGCTGCGTCAAGGACTTTTTGACCTGACTCCCCGGTGACCAGGTCGACGAACTTGCGTGCCGACTCCGGATTCTTGGATTCCTTCAGCACAGCGATCGGATACGTGTTGACAGCGCCGGCCGCTTCGGGGAACGGAACGGCGGCAACCTTGTCGCCGGCCCCTTTCACGTCGGTTACGTAGACCAGTCCGGCGTCGGCCTCACCGGTGGTCACCTTGTTGAGGACGTCGGTCACCGACGACTCCTCGCTCACAGGATTCAACTTCACACCGGTGGCCTTTTCGACACTCTGGGTAGCCGACCCGCACGGCACCTGTGGCGCGCAGACGACCACGTTGAGACCTTGCTGCGTCAGGTCTTTGAACGAGTCGATCTTCTTGGGATTGCCGGGCGCGACAGCGATGGTGAGCGTGTTGGACGCGAAGTTCACTGGGTCGCCTGCCAGCAGACCGGCCTGCGCGGCCTTGTCCATGTTCTTGGTGTCAGCCGATGCGAACACGTCGGCCGGGGCGCCCTGGGTCAGTTGGGTGACCAGATCCGATGAGCCCGCGAACGAGAATTCCACTGCGGCGCCGGGGTTGTCGGTCTTGAACTGCTCGCCGATGTCGGTGAAGGTTTGCTTCAGCGAGGCGGCCGCGAACACCATGATCTTTCCGCCCGCCGCCGCCGAGGTCGACGGGGCCGACGAACTGGCGGGCGTTTGATCTGACGAGCCACATCCGCTGATCACCGCCAGCAACAGCAGAGCGAGGACGGCCAGCAGACGCGAATGTTTCACGATTGCCCTCCGGAGGTTTCGACGATCACGGTGGTGGCCTTGACGACGGCGACGGCGACGCTGCCAGGCTCGAGCTCCAGCTCGCGGACCGCGTCCGCGCTCATCAACGAGACGACGGTGAAAGGGCCGCACTGCATTTCGACCTGTGCCATCACCTTGTCGGTCACCACCTTGGTGACCAGTCCGGCGAAGCGGTTGCGAGCGGAGCTGGCGACGGTGAGCGGATCCTTGGGCGCCGCAGCGGCGTTCGCGCGCGCGAACTCGGCCAGCACGTCGCCCGCGATAACCTTCCGCCCCGATTGGTCTTGGCTCGCCGGCAGACTTCCGTCCTCGATCCAGCGCCGGACACTGTCGTCGCTGACGCCCAACAACTCCGCGGCCTCGCGGACTCGGATCAACGCCACCGCGGCATCGTATCCGCAAATGCGGACTGATTGCTCAGTTTCAGCCGCAGTTGCGGATCTGCTATGCCTTGGCGAGCTGTTTTTCGGCGTATAGGCGCGCCCACTCCTTGCGCGGCCTGATGGACACGTCGACGTCGGCCCCCTTGGCCTGCAGCGCAGCCACGTTCGCCTGCTCGCGAGGTGTGCGTGTGAACGGGTCCCAGCCAAAGAACCGGCAGGAATTCTCCCAGGTGATCTTGTTGATGTCGGTGTCGTCGGCGCCGGCACCATTGAGTTCGGCGAGAACCTGCTCGGGGGCGTCCGGCCAGAAACAATCAGAGTGCGGGTAGTCGCATTCCCAAGCGATGATGTCGATCCCGATTTCGTGGCGCAGCTTCAGCGAGGTCTTGTCGGTGACGTAGCAGGCCAGCGAGTGATCGCGGAACACGTCGCTGGGCAGTTTGTCACCGAAGTCGCGACGCAGCCACTTCTGGTTGGTGTAGTGGCGGTCGCTTCGGTCGAGATAGAAAGGAATCCAACCGATTCCGCCCTCGGAGAAGGCGAACTTGAGGTCGGGGTACTTGCGCATCGCGGGAC
>JAVRPG010000284.1:0-9377 GCA_032162325.1 Mycobacterium sp.
ACGAAGAAGCCGAATTCGTCGTCGGTGAGCTTGTGACCCTCGACATCTGCCTGCACCAGCTTGGTGACGAGATCGTCCCCTGGATTCTTGCCGCGCTCGGCGGCCATCTGCATGCCGTACATGATCAACTCGATCGACGCCGCCGTCGGGTCATTCCTGGCGAACTCCGGGTCCTGGTCGCCGACCATCTGGTTGGACCAATCGAACAGCTTCTTGCGGTCTTCCTTCGGCACGCCCATCAGCCCGGCGATCGCTTGCAGCGGAAGCTCGCATGACACCTGCTCGACGAAATCGCCGGATCCCTCGGCTGCGGCGGCCTTGGCGATGTTGTGCGCCCGTTCGCGGAGCTCGTCGCGCAGGGACTCGATGCTGCGCGGGGTGAATGCGCGGGAGATGATCTTGCGCAGGTGGGTGTGATGCGGGGCGTCCTGATTGAGCAGGACGACCTTGCCGGCCTCCAGCGAGGCGGGATCCGCCTCGTCGCGGTACCGCGGCAACGCGGTCTTCTTGTTGCTGGAGAACACGTCGCTTCGCCGCGACACCTCCTTGACGTCCTTGTGCCTGGTCACCACCCAGTAGCCGGTGTCGCCGAACGCAAGATTTCCCTTCGACTGCTCTTGCCACCAGATCGGCGCCACCTTGCGCATGTGCGCTAATTCCTCGATCGGCAACCGTTCGGCGTAGATATCGGGGTCGGTGAAATCGAAGCCGGGTGGGAGGTTTGGAGACGGCATAGATGGACTCCTCGGATGACGTTGTCTAGTGCCCTATCGCATTGCTACACCACAGTTGGGGGGCGGTGAGGCGGGTTACATCAATCTCCAAGTGAAACGTGTTCCGGCGCGCCGAAATCTAATTAACTGCTTCGTCACAGCAACCACAGATGTAACAATCTTGCCAGCCAGACTGAAGCACCCAGTAGGCCGCACTATCGCGGTAACGGGAAGGGGGCATCGGTGACGATCGATGTCAAAGCGACGGTACTGTCCGCGGTCACGGCCGCAGTGGGCGTGATCGGGGCGTTGACACTGGCGCCGACGGCGCTGGCCGACCCAGCGACGGCCGATCCGGTGACCCCCGTCCCGGTGATAGCCATCGCAACGCCGCCGGCGCCCGTCGACCCGGTGCCTGTTGGTCCTGCACCTGGCCCGGCGCCCGCGGCGACACCTGCCATAGTGCCCGCGGCGGCGACACCTGCCGTAGTGCCTGCTGGTCCCGCACCTGACCCGACGCCTGCCGCCACACCTGTCGTAGTGCCCGCGGCGACACCTACCACAGTGCCCGCGGCGGCGACACCTGCCGCCGCCTCCGCGGTTACACGCGCCGAAGCGCCCCCGGCTACACCTGTCGCAGCACCGGCCGACCCTGCGATCGACACACATGCGCCGGCGCCAGTGCCCGCACCGGTGCCGGCACCGGCCCCGGACGGCACCGTCCAGCCCGCTGCTGTCGATCTGGCAACGCCGCCCGACGGCGTGCCACACCTGTCGAGCCCCGAGAATCTGCCGCCCGGCACCACCGACACTCCACCCGATAACTCGGGCCGCGGCGTGTCGTATCTGCGCGATCTGTGGCACGCGGTGCAGACGCAGGAAGTGAGCGGCAAGGACGCCCTACTGCTACTGACGCAGCGCCCGATGAATGCAGATGCTGTGCCGCCGCCGGGAATGCCGGCCAACCCCACGCCACCGACGGCACCGCTACCGCCTGAGGCACCGCCCGTTCCCTAGGTTCGGAGCCGCCGGCTCGCCTGATCCAAGATGTCGCGCACGACCCGCACGTGCACCGGCTCGGTGACGGCCCATACCGCCCGCGCGATCAGATTGCGCTGCGCTACCAACGTTGCGAAAAGCAGTGCGTCGTCCTCCTTCTTGAGAAGCAACTCGCCGGGCATTCCAATCCGCGACTCGGCACCGAGGAGCACATGATCGGGCACGGTTCGGCGGACTTCCCAGCCGAGCACCGATCGTTCCGTCGTGTTGCCCACCTTCAACCCGATCGCCGACCAACCTGAGAGGAGCTGGGTTCGGACGGCGAGCGGAGCGCCTTCCAGGATTTCGCGAATCAGCTCCTCTGCGCTCTCATCGTGGGTCGAACCGACGTCGAAGAGGAACGCGTCGCAGTAGTCGATGCGGGCCAGAGTGCTCAGCGCACGCGCCGATGACGGCAGGTCCACCTGGCGCACCTCGGCGGTCACCGGCGTGCTCCTGCAACCGATTGTCGCCACGTGCGTCCGATGTCTCGCATCATCAGCGGATACACCACGACGTGGCGGAACGGGGCGATCGCCGCCAGGTAGGCGACGCCCAGCGCTCCGTTCGGCCGCACCAGGACGGCCATCTGGCCGCGATTACCGCCCGTTCCGTCGGGCACCCAGCCGACGTGCATCACGCCGTGAACGGTCTGGTTGGCGATCTCCAGCGCGAACTCGTCGTCGGTGACGTACAGCGGCGTGAACAGGTGCGTGTCGAAATCGCTTGGGCTGTCGGCCAAATCGGCAGGCAGTCGTTCACGGAGGCTCGGAACCCGCGTGCCAAGGCCGGTTTCCCGGCGGTCGAGGCCGAGCACGCGTCCGATTGTCCACCGGATCGCGAACAGGGCGCGCACAACGGGAGACGTCTCAGCGGGGTCGAACGTGGCCATCAACCGGACCAGCTGCGGGAAGTCGTCGGGGCCGCCGGGTGTCGGCAGCGCCCACACGTCGAGCAGCCGAAAATCCTTGGCGATCTCGTGGATTCGCCACGGCCGCGAGGCGTGTTGGGAATCGTCGAGTGATCCTGAACCAAACATACAGTACTGTATGCTTGGCGACTAACCGGCGTCAAGACCCGCCGCGAAACAGGGAGAAGTGATGGTCGCCCAGACCCGCACAGCGCGGAGCACCTGGATCGACGCCGGGTTGAAAGCGCTCGCCGCGGGAGGACCCGGCGCGGTGCGGGTGGAGCTGCTCGCGAAAGCTCTCGATGTCACCCGAGGCGGGTTCTACTGGCACTTTCCCAGCAGGCAGGCGTTCCTCGACGAGATGCTCGACGCCTGGGAGCACCGGAGCACTGAAGAGGTGCTCGAGCGGGTCGAGGAGGAAGGCGGCGACGCAAGGGACAAAGTCCGCCGGGCAGGCATGCTCACCTTCTCCAAAGAGCTGCTTCCGATCGACCTCGCGGTCCGGGATTGGGCCCGGCGCGACACGTCGGTTGCCAAGCGCCTCAAACGCGTCGACAACCGACGCATGGAATACCTGCGCTTGTTGATCGGCGAGTTCACGGACGACCCCGAGGACGTCGAGGCCCGCGGCATGCTCGCGTTTGCGCTCGCCATCGGCAACCATTTCGTCGCCGCCGATCACAACGGACGTAGCCGTCGGCAGGTGCTCGAGCGGGCCATGCAGCGCCTACTGGGGTAGCCCGCGGCGTTACGATCGGCCACATCGATCAGACCTGGATCGGCTCCATCGGGCATCGAAACTGCGGGCAGATCGGGAAATTCGCGATCTGTGCGCAGGTTCGAGCACCGGAGGGTGCCACGCGAACGAAAGGGACCCGACGATGCTCAAAGACGGTCGTGTCGCCACCCGGCTGCCCGCCCAGGATCTGCAGCGGGCACGTGCGTTCTACGCCGAGAAGCTCGGCCTCAAGCCGAGTGAGGAACGGCCGGGCGGCCTTCTCTACCGGTGTGCGAGCGGCGAGTTCGCATTGTTCGAATCGGCGGGTGCATCGCCGGGCACCTTCACGCAGATGGCGTTCACAGTCGATGACGTGGTCGCGACGGTCGCTGAGTTGCGCAGCCGCGGAGTCGTTTTCGAGGACGTCGACGTACCCGGCCTTGAGACTGTCGACGGAGTGGCAGACGTGGCGGGCAACTATCCGAGCAAGGGCTCCGGTGAGAAAGCCGCGTGGTTTCGCGACAGCGAAGGCAACATGCTCGGCATCGGGCAGCCGACTCCGTGAGTCAGACCGTGCTGAGGGCGGCCGCCACCGGCTCGATACGGGCAGGAACGTGCTTGTGCCACGGTGTGCCCGCGTAGGCATCACGCCACTCGGTGGAGGTGAGCGAATTGGGTGCCACGCCAGGCACCGTCGCGCGGCCATCGGTGTCGATGTAGTCGAGGCCGAAGCCGTTCGGCAACGACGCGTGCCCTGGCAGCATCGCCTCGCTGATCTCCACGCTGGCCTCGGCGCTGCCGGCCGCGGTGGTGATCCGCGCGCGGCCGCCGTCGGTCAGCCCCAGCGCCTCGGCGTCCTCGATGCTGACGCGCAGCGCCCCGTCCGTATCGCGTTTGCGCCAGGACGGGTCCCGGAAGATGTCGTTGGCGGTGTACGCGCGCCGCTCGCCGGCGGATAAGACGATCGGGAACTCGGGCGTCGTCAGCCCGGCCGGTGCGTCGGACAGCCTGCGTGTCTCATCGAGCATCTCCGGCATGTTCAGGGCGATCTTGTGATCGGCATGCGTCACCAGCTTCCAGTCGTCCTCGTACTCGTGGACGGAGAACGTCACGCCGGACCGGCTCGCAAGGATCGCCTCGAACAGTGCGTTGCCGTCGGCGTAGCCGGCGCGGCGAACGGCCTCGGGATACGTCATGGCTGCCTTCTGCGCCAGACCCCAGAGCGCCGCCGCACCCGCGAGCCCGTCGGGAAGCGTGGGCCCCAGCGTTTCGTACAACACGAACGGCAGCGCCTTGCCGAACATCGGATTGGCGCCGACCGCCGTCAGGAACGCCTGCGCGTATGCCGTCAGCCCCTGTTCGGCGGCATCGCGCAGCGGCCGCAGCTCTGCCTCGTCGATCACGCCAAGCGCGCGCATTAGCCGGGCCCACATCTCCGGCTCGGGCAGCGTGCCTTCGAGCGGTTCTAGTAGCGGATGGCGGAGGTGAAATGTGTTGTGCGGGAACTCCAGATTGAAGAACGTCGCCTCCGGCTTCTCGTACTGACTCGCCGCGGGCAACACGTAGGTGGCCAGCCGCGCCGTCTCCGTCATGGCAACGTCGATGACCACCATCAGCTCGAGTGACTCGAAGGCCGCCCGGCACGCCGCGGAATCGGCAAGCGAATGGGCGGGATTGCTGCTCTCCACGATCATCGCGCGGAACCGGTCGGGATGGTCGGTCAGGATCTCCTGGGGCACGGCGTTGCTCGGTATCAGCCCGCCGACGATCGGCGCTCCAGTCACCGGGGTACGCCCGACACCACGCGTGTGGCGGAAGAGCGGTCCTAACGATGAATGCAGGTGCTGCCCACCGCGTTTGGCGAAGTTGCCGGTCAGCATCCACAGCAGCTTGTTCAGATACGAGCACAGCGTGCTGTTGGGTGCTTGCTGGATGCCGAGGTCCTCGAACACCGCGACACTGGCGGCCGCGGCGATGCGCCGGGCGGCGGTGCGGATCAGTTCTTCGTCGACGCCGCATCGCTGTGCGTAGTCGCCGACGGGGACCTCGCGCAATGCATCGCGAACGGGTTCAACGCCGTTGACGTGCTCGGCGAGAAACGCTTCATTGCACAGGTTCTCCTGAACCAGCACCGCGGCCAGCGCAGCCAGGCACCAGGCGTCGGTCCCCGGCCGCACCCGAAGATGGATGTCGGCCATCTTCGCGGTATCGGTGATCACCGGGTCGATGACGATCATCGAGCGATCGGGATCCTTGGCGATGTCATTGAGGACGGTCCGTGCGCGGGGGAAGCTCTGCGACATCCACGGGTTCTTTCCGACGAACACCGAGACCTCGGCGTGTTCGAACTCGCCGCGGGTGTGCCCCCCGTAGAGGTGGGCGTCGACCCACGCCTCACCGGTCTTCTCCTGCGCGAGCGCGTTCGACCGGTAGTGCGAACCAAGCACCTTGAGGAAGGCGCCGCTGTATGCGCCGCCGAGATGGTTACCCTGACCGCCGCCGCCGTAGTAGAAGATCTTGTCCCCGCCGTAGGTATCGGCGATGCGCTTGAAGCCCGAGGCGATCTCGGAAATCGCAGTGTCCCAGTCGATTTCCTCGTAGTTCCCGTCGGGGCGCCTGCGCATGGGGGAGGTCAGCCGGTTGCCGTTGTTCTGGTAGTGATCCAGCCGCAGCGCCTTGTTGCAGGTGTAGCCCTGCGAGGCGGGATGGTCCTTGTCGCCGCGGATCTTGGCGAGGTTGCGGCCGTCGAGTTGCACGACGATGCCGCAGTTGCATTCGCACAGGATGCATGCGGTGGAATGCCAATCTTCCCGAGCCGCTGCGCCGGCGACATCCTTTTTAGCCATGGGGTTTCCTTTCAGACAACTCGGCCTGCAGCAGATCGCGCAACTGGCCGTGGACAAGGTCGAGGGGTTTGAGATCGCGGGAGGCGCGGGCGACGACGATCGCGCCCTCGATCGCGGTGGTGGACAGCATCGCGAGCTCGTCGGCACGCGGCGCGGACACGCCGTCTGCCACGAGCCGCTGGGCGATCAGGTCCGTCCAGCGGGCGAAGGCCGCCGCCGCGCGGTCGATGACAGGCGTTGCCTGGTCCGGCTTGTCGGGATCGCCGGCTTCCACCGCCACGGCAACGACGGGACAACCCGCGCGGTACTCCGAGCGGACCAGTTGCCTGCGGTAGTGGGAGATGAGGTCATCGAGAACGTCCAGACCGCTCTTAGCGTCGGCGATTCGGGCGGCGATGTATTCGCCGGCGTAATCGATTGCTTCGCAGAGCAATTGAGTGCGACCACCGGGGAAGTAGTGATAGGCCGACCCCCGCGGGGCGCCGCTGTGCTCGAGCACGTCGGCGATCGCGGTCGGGTGCGCGCCACGTTCCCGGATCAGAAGCGCGGCAGAGATCACCATCCGCTCACGGGGGCTGGGCATGAGTCTGGATCCCTTCGTCCGTCCCGGCTATGTATGCCACCTTACATAATCCGATCCCACAGTTCTAGGGGCCGACGCAAAGCTGACTCACCGCGGTTACGTCACCGCGAGCCACAGAACGAGAAACGCCGACATGCTGACCATGCACGCCACATGGTCACGGCAGATCGACCGGGCGAGGCGCGATTGTTCTGCCGGTGCACCGACGCGGTTGCCGAGCCGTACCGCGTTCGGGACGGTTCGGACCATTGCCAGCAGAATCGGGACACCGGCGAGCACTACCTCGACCCCGACGAGCCATCCGGGATCGTCGCCGCGGAGCGCGTGAAAGCCCAACGCCGCCAACAGGATCACCATCACGAGCGCGATCAGGAGACTCATCGGGCGTGACGTCGTCGTCGCGCGGTGGTAATAGCCGGCGATCGACGCGATGACGGGTTCGGGTAGTTCGTCCGCGCGGCGATGGCGAAGGACCTGAGTGTCGAAGATCAGGTCCATCCACAGCACGGCTACCAGAAAGCCGGCACAGGCGGCCGCGATCAGACGGTGGCCGCCTCGTTCAGCTCGTTGAGGGTGTTGGTGGCCTCGAGGTACTCCTGCACCCAGCGTTCGATGACCACAGAGCACTTCTCCACCTTGGTGAACTGGCCCACGACCTGACCGACTGGATTGAAGGCCACGTCGACGCTCTCGTTCGGATACTTGTGGGTGGCGGCGACGGCCATGCCGGACACCATGTACTGCAGCGGCATGCCGAGCGGCTTGGGGTTGTCGGGCTGCTCCCAGGCTTCGGTCCAGTCGTTGCGCAGCATCCGGGCAGGCTTGCCGGTGAACGACCGGCTCCGCACCGTGTCGCGACTGGTTGCCTTGGCGTATGCCTCCTGCTGGACCGCGGTGTGCTCGGCTTCCTCGACCATCAGCCATTGGGAACCCGTCCACGCGCCCTGCGCACCGAGAGCCAGCGCCGCGGCGATCTGCTGGCCACTGCCGATGCCGCCCGCCGCGAGCACAGGTACCGGCGCGACCTCCTTGATGACCTGCGGCCAGAGCACGATCGAGCCGACCTCGCCGCAATGTCCACCCGCCTCGCCGCCCTGGGCGATGATGATGTCAACTCCGGCGTCGGCGTGCTTGCGCGCCTGGGACGGCGAACCGCACAGCGCGGCGACCTTGCGACCGGATTCGTGGATGCGCTTGATCATGTCCGCCGGCGGTGTGCCGAGCGCGTTGGCGATCAGCGTCATCTTCGGGTGCCGCAGGGCGACCTCGACCTGCGGGGTGGCGGTCGCCTCGGTCCAGCCAAGGAGCTGCAACGCATCGTCGTCGCTGTGGTCGATCGGAACGCCGTGGTCGGCGAGGATCTTCTTGGCGAAGTCGATGTGCTCCTGGGGCACCATTGCGTTGAGCGTCTTCTTGAGCACCTCTGGAGACAGGTCGGTGGAGTCCATACCCTCGTACTTGTTCGGGATGACGATGTCGACGCCGTAGGGATGGTCGCCGATGTTCTCATCGATCCAGTTCAGCTCGATCTCGAGTTGCTCCGGGGTGAAGCCGACCGCACCGAGCACGCCGAATCCGCCGGCCTTGCTCACGGCGACGACCACGTCGCGGCAGTGGGTGAAGGCGAAGATCGGAAACTCGATATTGAGTTCGTCGCAGATGTGGGTGTGCATGCCTGCTCCTCGGTGGGGCGGTCGGCGAATTGAAACGTGTTCTAGTTTAGTACCCTCCTGGCTCGTCGTGGCCGGGTGGGGTGCACGCCGACTATTCGGCGGGAATGTCCGCGACGAACGACACCTCGTTGCCGTCCGGATCCGCGATGTCGACGATCTTGACCAGGTCGGCGATGACCAACGGTTCACCCGTTGCGATGCCCGCGTCGTTCAGCTCCGCGATCTGGGCGTCGAGGTTACCGACGCCGAAGCGCACCGCGGACCGGCCCGCCCGCTCGGGGTCCTCGACGAGTTGCAGCCACGCAGTGGCGGCTATCTGCCACTCGGCGACCCCGTCGATCGGTTCGAGGTCCGGATCGCGGCCGATGAGACGGCTGTACCAGGACCGAGCGGTGACATAGTCCCGGGTGGCAACGACCGCGGCGATGTCATTGAATTTCTCGGGCACGGATGACTCCTCAGAGGTGTCGGACATGTCAGTCGTAGCCGACGAGCCTGCGCAACGACGGGCGTTTGCGACGGCGCGAACCCGCGACCTGCAAAACCGGCCAGCCCTGTTCGGCGGCCAATGCGGCGAGACCGGGGCGGGGGTTCACCGGTCGGGGATTGCCGACCAGGTTCATCAGCGCGACATCTTCGTTGCCATCGGCGTAGAAGTAGCTGCGATCCAAATCGACGTCGTTGTCGTCGCAAAACCGTCTGACCGCTTTGGCCTTGTTCGGCCCCCAGATGACCGGCCTGGCGATCCGCCCGGTGAGTAGACCCCGATCGTCGAGCTCGAAATGGTTGCACAGCACGTGGGTGATCTCCAGATAGCGGGCAACGGGTTCGGCGTGGATGGTGAGCGCCGACGAGCTCAACACCACGGTGTGGCCCCGCTGCTGATGCGCCCGCAC